>NZ_JAODBG010000018.1 GCF_025463825.1 Cryobacterium sp. | reverse complement strand
GTGATCTCGTGGTTAGGTGAACGACCCAAACGGGCAGAGACGCCCCGGCTGTCGGCCAGGGCCGACCGTCGAGCGACGACGAAGGTCGACATCACCGAACTGGCGCCCGACCTGCTCACCTACCTCGGGCAGGCCGCATATTTCGAATTGGGCATGTTCGAGTCTCTCTCGTCGGCCGTGATCACCGCCCCGACGCTGACCGCCAAGGAAGGCCTGAGCCTGGCCGCCGGGCGCGCGCTGTCGAAGCACCACGGCCTGATTGATGAGATCCGCCGCCGGGACGGTGAACCCGCCTCCGTGATGAGCCCGTTCGTTCCCGCCCTGGACTCCTTCCGCGCGGCCACTGCCGGCGCCGACTGGCACGAGCTGCTGCTGAGCTGTTACCTCACCGGCGGCCTGCTCGATGACTTCTTCATGCGGCTCTCCGACGCCCTGCCCGGCGACATCGGCCCGCGCGTGGCCCACTTGCTCGGCGAACACGGCGGCGCGGATGTGCTGGTGCACGAGCTGGCCGCTGCCATCGCCGCGGAGCCCACGCTTGAATCGCGCCTGGCCCTCTGGGGCCGGCGCCTGGTGGGCGACACCCTGCTCGTGGCCCGCTCGGCGATGGCCGTCACGCAGGACTCCCGCATCGAGCCCGTCTTCACCGAGCTGATCGCCGCACACACCCGACGGATGGACGGCCTCGGCCTCACCGCCTGACAACACCGCGTTCCACCACGAAAAAACACCCTCATCGAAGCGATGAGGGTGTTTTCGTTGCACCGGAGTATCGGAGGGGCTAAGCCGTCCGGCCGGTCTTGGTGATGCTGTGCAGCATCGCCAGGTCCGCCGTCTCGCGACGCTTTCCCACGAGGATGTCCACCAGTACGGCGGCGGCGCCGGCCCCGATCAGGGACACCCACCAGATCCAGCCGCCGTCCCACGCCCAGCCAAGCCAGGTCAAGACGACCCAGACCAGCGCGGCGACGCCGGTGCCCACGGCCGGGACCAGCACGGAACCGTGCGTGAGCCGCCGGGGCAAGGCGTACCGGGCGACGAGCCCGAGGAGCGCTCCGCCGAGGGCGACGAACATGAGCTCCATGCGGGGTCTTAGGCTACGAAGCCGACGCGGCGGGAGGACTCTGAGCCCAGCTCCACGTAGGCGAGGCCGATGGTCGGCACGATGTACAGGTGCCCCTTCTTGTCGCTGAGCTTGAGGTACCCGGTCTGCCCCGCGAGGGCGGCCGCGACGGTCTCCTCGATCTCGTTGGCGGGCTGAGTCGTCTCGAAGCTGATCTCCCGGGGGGAGTTGAAGATGCCAATGCGAATATCCACGGATGCGCCTTTCGGTTGCCTACCCGCTCAGATTACGACATGCCCGCTGATCAGCCCGCCACGTTCACTGTCGGCGCAACCCGTTACCGTTGGAGCGTGATGAACCCGGTGTCCGAACTGCTCGTTGAGCCCCGTGCCGTGGCCCTCGCCACCCCCGACGGAGCGCCCGCCGGCCCCCTCGGTCTGGACGCGTCCCAGCGCACCGTGCTGGAGCTGCCCGGTGACCGCTCTGCCGCCGTGATCGGCGCGCCCGGCTCCGGGAAGACCAGCACCCTTGTCGAATTCGTCGCCGACCGGGTGCTCGCCCGCGGTTTCTCGCCCAGCGAGGTTCTCGTGCTCGTGCCCACCCGCACCGGAGCCACCGAGCTTCGCGACAGGCTGGCGTTGCGCCTGCGGGTGCCCACCAACGGTCCACTGGCCCGCACCATGAACTCCGTCGCGTTCCAGATCGTGCGGGATGCCGAGGTCGCCGCCGGCCGCACCAGCCCGACGCTCCTGACCGGTGGCGAGCAGGATCAGATCATCGCGGAGATCCTGCAGGGCGACATCGCCTCGGGCACCGGTCCGGCCTGGCCGAGCCCGCTCGACGCCGAGGTACGGGGGCTGCGTGGATTCCGCACGGAACTGCGCGACCTGATGATGCGCGCCGTGGAATACGGCGTCACCCCCGGCCGGCTCGACGCGCTCGCCGCCGCCGCCGACCGCCCCGAGTGGGCCGCCGCCGCTGACTTCATTCGCGACTACCAGGAGATCAAGGACCAGAGCCGGCCCGGCCAGTACGACTCCACCGAGCTCGTGCAATTCGCCGCCGCCATCGTGCAGGAGGCCCCGCGCAGCGTCCGGCGTCCGGCTAGCCAGGCGGCGTCCGCTTCGTTATCCGCCGTGTCGGCGGGCAACCCGCTGGGCCCCCTCGGCGACCTGCGGCTGATCGTGCTCGACGACGCCCAGGAGGCCACCCAATCCACGCTGGCGCTCCTGGCGCAGTTCGCCGCCCGCGGCGTCACCATCGTGGCGTTCGGCGACCCCGACCTCAGCACCGGCTCCTTCCGTGGCGCGCACCCGGATGCCCTGGGCCGGCTCGGCTCCTACCTGGGCCTGCCCGACGTCTCGACGCTGAACCTCGACACCGTCTACCGGCACGGCAGCGAGCTGCGCGCGGTGGTCCGGGAGTTCACCGGGCGGATCGGCGCTGCCGCGGCGGGAACCCAGCGCGCCGCCGGCAGTGTCGCGGACGCCCCGGAGCCGGAACGCGCAGCCGACGCACCCGACGCACCCGCCGCGCGGACCGTCGCCGCGCAGACCGGTGCCGCGCAGACCGGTGCGGCGCAGACCGGTGCCGTGCAAACCATCGTGACCGCCAGCCCCGCAGACCAGCTCGCCGTGATCGCCCGGCGGCTGCGGGAACGGCACCTGCTCGACGGCCTGCCGTGGGGGCGGATGGCCGTCATCGTGCGCACCGGCGCGCTCGTGCCCGCCCTCTCGAAAGGCCTCGCCGCCCTCGAGGTGCCTACCCAGGTCGCGGCGTCCCAGGCGGCCCTCCGCGATGAACCCGCCGTACGGGCGTTCATCCTCGCCCTCGACATCACCCTCGGGCGGCGACCACTCGACGCTGACGCGGCGGTCGACCTGCTGCGCGGCCCGCTCGGCGGCCTCGATCCGATCACCCTGCGGCGGCTGCGCGCGGCACTGCGCCAACAGGAACTGAGCGAGGAGCGTCCCGACGACCGCGCCCGCACCGCCGACGAGCTGCTCGTGCAGGTGTTCAGCGACCCCGCCGTGCTGGAGCGCATCGACAACCGCACCGCCCGGCGCGCCGCATCCTGCGCCAAGAACCTGCGCCAGACCCGCACCGCGTTCGCCGCCGGCGGCACCATCGAGGAACTGCTCTGGGGACTCTGGCAGCGCAGCGGCCTCGCCCCGGCCTGGGCCGAGCAAGCCGCCGGCACGGGAATCGACGCCGACGAGGCCAACTCCAACCTCGACGCCGTCGTGGCCCTGTTCTCGGCCGCGCAACGATTCGTCGAACGCACCCCGGCCGCGCCGCCGGTGCTGTTCGTCGAGCACCTCGTCGACACCGACGTTCCGGAAGACACCCTCGCGCCGCGCGCGCTGGCCGAATCCGTGCTCGTCTCCACCCCCAGTGGCACCATCGGCCGCGACTACGACCTGGTGGTGCTCGCCGGCGTGCAGGAGAACGTGTGGCCCGACCTGCGCATCCGCGGTTCGCTGCTCGGCGCGGGCGATTTGGCCCTGCTCGCCTCGGGGGAGACCCCCGACCCCGCCGGTGCCCGCACCAGCGTGCTGCACGACGAACTGCGCATGTTCGCCCAGGCCGCCTCCCGCAGCACGAGGGAACTGCTGGTCACCGCCGTGGACAACGACGAGAACCAGCCGAGCGCGTTCCTGCGCCTGCTGCCCGAGCCCGACCCCGCTCCGCTGGCCCGCTACCCGCTCTCGCTGCGCGGGCTGGTCGGGCGGCTGCGACGCGACCTCACCCAGACCCTGCGCCCCCGGCTGCAGCCCGACACCGACACCGACGGCGCCGACCCCGTCGCCGCCCTGCCGGCCGTGCTGCCGATGCGCGCGACGGATGCCGCCGCGACCCTCGCCCGCCTGGCCAGGGAGAAGGTGCCCGGCGCCACCCCCGACGAATGGTACGGGTTGCGCGAGGCCAGTACCCTGCGGCCGCTCAACGACCCGGAAGCCGGCGACGGACCGGTGCGCGTGTCACCGTCCCGCATGTCGGCGTTCGAGACCTGCCCGCTGCACTGGCTGATCGGCCAGATCGGTGGCGGCGACTCCAGCACCGCCGCGAACCTCGGCACCATCATCCACAAGGTGATGGAGGACGCCACGGATCCCGCCCTCACCCCCGACCCGGCCTCGATCACCCCGGATGCGCTCTGGGCCGGCGTGGAGGCCCGTTGGGGCGAACTCGCCTTTGACGCCGACTGGCAGTCGAGGGTGCAGAAGCTGCAGGCCCGCGAACTCACCGACCGGCTCGCCGCCTACCTCGGCGACGGCGCCCGCACCGGCACTCGGCTGCTCAGCGCCGAGGGCCGGTTCGCCCTCGAGCTGGACGGCGCGGTGCTGTCCGGCACCATCGACCGGGTCGAACGATTGCCCGACGGCCGGGCCGTGATCGTGGACCTCAAGACCGGCAAGGGCGACCCCACCAGCGACACCGGCGTCGCCGAGCACCCGCAGCTCGGCGCCTACCAGCTGGCCTTCTCCGCCGGCGTGATCGACGGGCTCGAACCCGGCATGGAACTGGCCGGCGCCCGCCTCGTGATCGTGTCCTCAGGCACCCAGAAGCAGAACTACCGCAACCCCACCCAGCCGGCGTTCACCCCCGAGGAACTCGCGACCTTCACCAAACGGGTCACCGACGACGCCGCAGGCATGGGCGCGGCCACCTTCGTGGCGGAGATCGCCGACCACTGCCTTGACCCCCGCTCCTTCGGCTCCTGCCGCATCCACGTCATCAAGCAGGTGAGCTCATGAGCGCGAGTCCAGATCCCATCCCGACTGTCACCCCGGCGAAGCCGCACCGCTCCGTTTCCGCCCTCGACATCGCCGAGGCGCTGAAGATGTTCCCGCCCACCAGCGAACAGCAGGCCGTCATCGAGGCCCCGCTCAGCCCCACCCTCGTGGTGGCCGGCGCCGGCAGCGGCAAGACCGAGACCATGGCCAACCGGGTGCTCTGGCTGCTCGCCAACAACCACGCCCGGCCCGACCAGATCCTTGGCCTCACCTTCACCCGCAAGGCCGCCGGGGAACTCGCCGAACGCATCAATGGGCGTATCCGCCAGCTCAACGAGGCGGGGTTGATGCCCACCGCCGGCGAAACGACCGACCCGGTCACCGGCCTCAGCGCCGGCCCCGGACTCGATTCCGCCGACCTGTTCAACGCCCCAGCCGTCTCCACCTACAACTCCTTCGCCAGCCGGCTGTTCACCGACAACGCCCTGTTGCTCGGGCGCGAACCCGAGTCGGTGCTGCTGAGCGAGACCAGCGCCTGGCTGCTCGCCCGCCGCGTGGTCGTCGCGCACGGTGACGGTCGCCTGGTGCAGTACGGCAAGGGTGTGGACGCCGTCACCGACGCGGTGCTCTCACTCAGCCGCGCCCTGGCCGAGAATCCGCCGCCGTTCGTGCCCGGTGAGGAACCCCGGCCGCACGACCTCGACCGCCTCGCGCAGAGCTTCGGCTACCTCGCCGACCTGCCCTACGGCAACCCGCGCAAGAAGAAGCCGTACGACTCGGTGCTCGAGGCCATCAGCGCCGTCGCGCCGTTGCCGGTGCTGGCCGAACTCGCGGATGCCTACAGGTGCGAGAAGCGCCGCCAGGGCCTGATCGAGTTCTCCGACCAGGTGGCCCTCGCCCTGCAGGTGTGCCGCAAGGTGCCGGCGGTGGTGAACCGCTACCGCGACCAGTACCGTGTCGTGCTGCTCGACGAGTACCAGGACACCTCGGTGCTGCAGACGGAGTTGCTGCGCACCCTGTTCGCGCACCACCCCGTGATGGCCGTGGGAGACCCGCACCAGTCCATCTACGGCTGGCGCGGCGCCAGCTCCGCCAACCTGCTCGGCTTCTCCACCGACTTCGCCGAGTTGGCGAACACCGAGGCGCCCTCCATGTCGCTCTCCTTCACCTGGCGCAACCCGGTGAGCGTGCTGGAGACCGCCAACGCGCTGGTGTCGCCGCTGAGCGCGGAACTGCGCGCCCGGCCGAACGGCATCCAGGTGGAGACCCTCAAGGTGCCGCCGGGCAAGGCCGCCGGCCGGGTGGACGCTGCGATGCACGAGACCATCGCCGAGGAGGCCGCGTCCATCGCCCGCTGGTTCGCCGCACGGCTCGGCACCGAGTCGACGCGGGCCGGGGACACGTCGCCGGAGTCCGGGGCGATGCTCTTCCGCGCCCGCCGCGACATGGAGTTCTACGCCGAGGTGCTGCGCGAGCACGGCGTTCCGGCGCACGTGCTGGGTTTGGGCGGACTGCTCTCCACCCCGGAGGTGGCCGACGTGCTCGCCGTGTTGCGGGTCGTGCACGACCCCTCCGCGGGAAGCGACCTGATCCGGCTGCTCACCGGCGGCCGCTGGCGCATCGGCGTTCGGGACCTGCAGGTGCTCTCGAATGTGGCCGGCTGGCTGGCCACGCACGACTGGGCGCAGAAGGCGGTCTCCGACGAGCTGAAGGCCAAGCTGCGGGCCTCCGTAGCGACCGAGGAGAGCCGCTCCCTCGTCGACGCCCTGGACTTCGTCGCCTCTGCCCCCGAATCGCACGGGCAACTGGCCGACTTCAGCGACGACGGCCGGCAACGACTACGCCAGGCCGGCCGCCAGCTGGGGTGGCTGCGGAGCCGGGCGAACCTGGGCCTGCTCGACCTCGTGCGCCTCATCGAACAGGAGACCCTGCTCGACCTGGAGCTCGTCGCCAACGAGAGCCACGGTCGCGCCCTGGCCAACCTCTACGCCTTCCACGACGCCGTCTCGGCGTTCCTCGACAGCGACGAGGTAGGCACCCTGGCCAGCTTCCTGCGCTGGCTGGCGCGCGCCGAGCGACAGGACGACCTCGGCCCGCGCGGCGAGGCCGCCGAACCCGGCACCGTGCAGCTGCTCACCATCCACGGCTCCAAGGGGCTTGAGTGGGATTACGTCGCCATTCCCGGACTCACCGAGAAGAACCTGCCCGCGCCGAGCCGAGAGGTCGCCGGCTGGTTGCGCTTCGGCGAACTGCCCTACCCGTGCCGTGGTGACCGGGCCGAGCTGCCAGAGCTCAAGCGCCTCGGCCATGAGACCCAGTTGTCGTTCGACGACGACTTCACCCTCTACAAGGAGCAGCTCGCAGCCCGGCACGACGCCGAGGAACGCCGGCTGATCTACGTGGCCACCACCCGCGCACAGCAGCAGCTGCTGCTCACCGGGGCCTTCTGGGGCGGCGGCACGACCGTGCGAAAGCCCAGCCGGTACCTGCTCGAACTAGCCGAGGCCGGGCTGATCCCGGCCCTGCCGGAAGGCAGTGAGCACGCCGAGAAGCCGGTCACCGACGTGGACGCCACCGAGGTCTGGCCCTTCGACCCGCTCGCCACCCGCCGCCGGGTCGTCGAGGCCGCCGCCGCCCTGGTGCGCGCCCACGGCGACACCGTCCCGGCTCCCGGAACCGACGATCGCGAAGACCCCGCCGCCGATCCCACCGACCCCATCGAGACGCCCTGGTCGCGGGAGGTGACCCTGCTGCTCGCGGAACGGGCGCTCCGCCTGGCCGGCCCCGGCGCCCTCGACCTGCCCACCCGCATCCCGGCCTCCCGGTTCAAGGACTACGTCGACGACCCTGTCGCCGTGTTGGCCAGGCTGCGCCGGCCGATGCCCGAGCGGCCCTACCGCGCCACCCGGCTGGGCACTCTCTTTCACTCCTGGGTCGAGCAACGCTCGACCGTAGCATTCTCCGGCGACCTCATCGACGCGGGCCTGGACGAACTGGACATCGATCTCGACGCGGATGCCGAGTCCGGCGCTGCCCTGACAGTGGAGCTGGAGCAGCTGGAGACGTTCAAGGCCACCTTCGAGCGCTCGCCCTGGGCGACGCTCGCGCCCGAGGAAGTGGAGATTGAAATCCACCACGTCCTCGGCGACCAGGTCTTCATCTGCAAGCTCGACGCCGTCTACAAAACCGAAACCGGATACCAGGTCGTGGACTGGAAGACCGGCAAGGCGCCCAAGGACGCCGCCGACCTCGAACTCAAGCAGACCCAGCTGGCGCTGTATCGGCTCGCGTACGCGCGGTGGAAGGGCATCGACCCGGAGATCGTCGACGCCGTGTTCTACTTCGTCGCTGACGACCGCATCGTCGCCCCAGAACGGCTCTACTCCGAGGACGACCTCGTGCGCGCCTGGTCGTCGGTGGCGGCGTCATCCGCGGATGCGCCGTCGACCGTGGGAACCGGGCCGGTGGCGTCGTCCGCATAGCTCGGGTACGGCGCGCCGGTGCCGGCCGCGTCCAGATCCGGGGCCTCGAAACCGGTGCCGTCGAAACTGGTGACCGTCGCGAACGAGCCCGTTTCGGCGAAATCGCTGGTGCCGTAGTCGTCGCTGTCGAAGTCGTTCCGGCCGGCTGAGCCGGTGGCCGCGGTGCGCGGGGTGTCTTCGAGCATCGACTCGACGTCGGACACGCTGAGGATCGGACCGGTCTCGGGGGAGAGCGAGTTCATGGTGTGGCTGTGCACGTTGTCGACAAGGCCGTCGAGCATCGACACCGCATCCTCGACGATGTCCTCGTCGCGGGTGTCGACGCCGTGCAGCAGCCAGCGCGCCAGCTCCAGCTCGGCGTAGAGCATCGCTCGCTGGGTGATCAACGGGTCGTTGCCCTGGCGGGCCGCGGTGTAGGTGGCGATCGCCGTCTCAGCCGCGTCGCCGCGGGCTGCGAGCAACCAGTTGATGTCGCGGGCGGGGTCGCCGACGCTCAACGCCGACCAGCCGAGAACGGCGCACACGGCGTCGTCGCTGATCAAAAAGGACTCGGCGGTGAGAGACCCGTGGATGACCGTCGGGGTGAACTGCCACAGGGTGTGGTCGTCGGTGGCGAGTTCCCAGCGGCGAAGCAGCGCTGCCGGCAGCTTGCCGGTGGCCGCGGCCCGGTCGATCAGGTCGATGGTGGAGGTGCGGCATTCCAGCGCGGTCTGCTGCACCAGGCCGGCGTCACCGATGAACGCCGTGGGCAGTCCGTGGATCGCGGCGATGGCACGGCCGATCGACCCCGAGACGCCCTCGTGGCCGGTCAGGGCATCAGCGTCGTAGGAGGCGCCGGGCAGGCGTTCGTAGACGACGGCCCTGGTGTTCTCGAAGGGCGCCTGACCCACGAACACCGGCACGTCGAACGGGAGCCGGCTGCGGTTGCCGGTGGTGAGCGCGCGCAGCGCCACCAGGTCAGCGGACTGCTCGGTTTCGGCGGCCTGCGACGTGGGAACCCTGATGATCAGCTCCTTCTCGTCACTGGTGATCAGCAGGGCGGAGTCGAACAACCCGTCGCCACCGAGACTGTGGTTTCGGGCGTGGGCGACGTCGAGCTCAGGCACTGCATTGGTGGCCAACGCGGCTAGAGTGAGATGGGATCTGGCCATGCCTTATAGGTTAGGTCGACTTCCTCCCGGTGGGGTTCTACGCCACGCCTGCAGTCAACTTCGGCACGTGTTGCCCGATCTCTTGAAGGGGCTCATGTCGTTCAGGTTCACGGCCCGGCTACCACTGTCCAGGCACGCCGTCGATCGCGACAATGACGCGCGGGCCCAGCCCGACCTCTTCGAGCGGCTCTGGGCGGATGCCGGCACCCGGCTGCTGCCGCTGCACAAGGGCAAGGCGCTGCTCGCCGCGGCCCCCGTCGACGGCGCTCCGCCGCGCCTGCAGTTGCTCGCGCCGGCGGACCTGCCCGCCGTGCTGCCGGCATCCGCGCTGCTCGTATACCTCGGCCGTTCCCTGGCCGAGGACGCGCCTGAGCCGGTCGGAACCGCGCTCGTGGCCGTGCCCCTCGACGACGAGCAAGCCGCCCTGCTCGAACCCGACCCGTCGGGCTGGGTGGGCCTGCGCGAATACGCCACCCTGCTGTCGGACCGAGACACCGGAATCCTTACCGAATCCCTCGGAATCCTGCACTGGCACGAGTCGCACCCGCACTGCCCGCGCTGCGGCGCTGCCACCGAGGTGCGCTCCGGCGGTTGGGTTCGGCACTGCCCCGTGGACGGCAGCCAGGTCTTTCCTCGCACCGACGCGGCCGTGATCGTGCTCATCACCGACGACCTCGACCGGGTGCTCCTGGGCTCCAACGCCATGTGGGAAGCCACCCGGTACTCGCTGCTGGCCGGCTTCGTCGAGCCCGGCGAATCGTTCGAGTCCGCCGTGGTGCGCGAGGTCTTCGAGGAATCCGGCATGCGGGTCGCCGACCCCGTCTACCGGGGCTCGCAGCCGTGGCCGTTCCCGGCGTCGATCATGGTGGGCTTCACCGCCCGACTCGCCGACGGCCAGCTTTCCGGCGGCCTCGTGCCCGACGGCACCGAGATCCTCGACCTGCGCTGGTTCAGCCGCGCCGAACTCTCCGACGCCGACAACGGCATCATCCTGCCCGGACCGTCATCGATCGCCCGCGCGCTGATCGACGACTGGCTGGCCCGGCCGGCCGCCGTCACCACTGACACCGAGCCCACTGACACCGAGCCCGCCGACATCGCGCCTGGCCAGGTCCGCCACGGTGTCTGACCCGTTGTCACCAGCGTCGGCTGAACCATTGACACCCACCGCCGAGTCCCTACTCACCGGACTCGACGAGCAGCAGCGGGTGGCCGCGGAGGCCCTGATCGGACCGGTCTGCATGCTCGCCGGTGCCGGCACCGGCAAGACCCGCGCCATCACGCACCGCATCGCGTACGGCGTGATGAGCGGCGCCTACTCGCCGAACCGGGTAATGGCGCTCACCTTCACCGCCCGCGCCGCCGCCGAACTGCGCGGCCGGCTGCGCCAGCTCGGCGCCGGCGGTGTTGCCGCCCGCACCTTCCACGCGGCCGCGCTGTCGCAACTCAACTATTTCTGGCCGCACGTCGTCGGCGGGCGGGCGCCACGCATCCTCGAGGGCAAGGGCCGACTGCTCGGGCACGCGGCCGAGGTCCTGAAGCTCAAGCTCGACACCGCCACTCTGCGCGACCTGGCCGGCGAGATCGAGTGGCGCAAGACCAGCGGGCTGAGCCTGGAGCAGTACGCCGCCGCCGGACGCACCCTGCCCGGCCGGCTCGACATCGACCAGACCCTGGATATGCAGGCCGGCTACGAACGGCTGAAAGACGACCGCAAGCAGATCGACTTCGAAGACGTGCTGCTGGCCATGGCCGGCATGATCGAAGCGGAACCCTCGGTGGCGCTGCAGGTGCGCGAGCAGTACCGGTTCTTCGTCGTGGACGAGTTCCAGGACGTCTCGCCGCTGCAGTACGACCTGCTCAAGCTGTGGCTGGGCGACCGCCGCGACCTGTGCGTGGTCGGCGACGCCAGCCAGACCATTTACTCGTTCGCGGGGGCCCGCAGCGATTACCTGCTGGATTTCCCGAAGCACTACGAGGACGCCACCGTGGTGCGCCTCGAACAGAACTACCGTTCCACCGCGGCCATCGTCGCCACCGCCAACCAGCTCATGCGTGGACGGCCAGGCGCGCTGTCGCTGCACGCCGCCGTCGCCGAGACCGGGGTGGAGCCCGTCGTGCGGGAATACCCCAACGACATGGCCGAGGCGCGCGGCGTGGCGCAGAGCATCTTCGACCTCGTCGAATCCGGGGTGGCGCCGGAGAACATCGCCGTGCTGTACCGGGTCAACGTGCAGGCCGCGCTGCTCGAGACCGCGCTGGGGGATGTGGGAGTGAGCTACCAGATCCGCGGATCGAAGCGGTTCTTCGACCTACCGGAGGTGAAGCAGGCGGTGATGTCGCTGCGCGCGGCATCCGTCTCGATCATGGGCGAGCCGCTGTTCAAATCGGTCAGCGATGTACTGCGGGGACTCGGCTGGAGCCAGACCGCGCCGGAGACCCGCGGTGCGGTCCGGGATCGCTGGGAAGCCCTGAACGCGATCATGGGGCTCGTCGACCAGGCGGCACCCGGCACCACGTTCCGCGCATTCACCGACGAGCTGATGGAACGCCAGGCCGGCCAGCACGAGCCCACCGTCGCGGCCGTGACCCTGGCCACCCTGCACTCCGCCAAAGGCCTGGAGTGGGACGCCGTCTTCGTGGTCGGGCTGTCGGAGGGACTCGTGCCGATCAGCTACGCGGGCACTTTCGAGCAGGTCGACGAAGAACGCCGGCTGCTGTACGTGGGCGTCACCCGCGCGCGCAAACGCCTCTCGCTCAGCTGGTCCGCGGCCGGAACGCAGCAGCGTTCCCCGCGAGAACGATCACGTTTTCTGGGAGAAATCGGCATCCGCACCGCTCGTGCGGCCGGTGCGCGCGGCGCCTGAGCGCCAACGACTCCCCGTCGATCGCCAACGACGCGGCTGCGAACTGATTCGACCCGGCGACCAGCCGGTCCTGCACCATTCCGGCGGCGATCGTTGCAACCTCGATGCTCAGCCGGATCGTCTCGGTCGGCGCGGTGCGGTACACCAGCTGGCAGGCGATCGCCGGCCAGGCCGGGTCATCGTCGACCCGCTCGAGTTCCAGGCAGGTCAGGCAGGGCCCGGCGCCCGGTTCCACCAGCGGGCCCAGCCGCACCTCCGCGTCGCTGAACACCACCGGCAGGTGCGGCACGTCGCGGCGCAGCCACCGGCCGTGCCGCTCAGGGGCGAGAACGAAATGGTCCACCAGCACGGCGAGGTCCGGGGCGGTGCTGCCTGCATCTGTGCTGCCTGCATCAGTGCTGCCGTGGTCGGTGCTGCCTGAATCGAGGACCCGGATGCCCAGGTCGACCAGCAGGCGCCGAATGCGGTCGGCCGTGGGCCCGACCCCGTCGACGCACACGACGGGACGCGGGCCGGGCTCCCGGGACGCCCCCACCGGCGGCGCGGGGCGGCTGTCGTCCTCGACCAGTGCGGGGGAGAGGGCCAGCAGGAGGGCGCTGGTCGCCTCGTCCGTCGCCCCCGCTTGGCGGCCGAGCATCAACGCCCCCAACCGGGGCACGCCCACCCGCAACGCTGAAATCACGCTTTCGAGCGGCGCCGTGACACCGGGCACGATCGCCAGGGGGCGATCGATGCCCAGCTGGATGGTGTCGGGGGTGCGCCACACCAGCGGATACCGCGGGTCGAGTCGAAGAACCATCCGGCGATCTTCCCCCAGGACCGCACGGCGGCGTCGGATTCCTCCACAGGGCGCCATCGCCAGGCAGAGAATCCGCAGGTCCAGCCCAGACACCCGCCCTAGGCTGACGCAATGACAGACACGACTGCCCTCCGCATCCTGGTCACCGGAGCCTCGGGTTACATCGGCGGCCGACTGGTCCCCAAACTCCTCGAGGCCGGCCACACCGTGCGGGTCCTCGTGCGCTCCCCGCAGAAACTGCTCGATGTTCCATGGGCGAGCGAGGTGGAGATCGTCGAGGGCGATCTCGGCGACCGGGCGTCGGTCGCCCGGGCGAGCGCGGGAATCGATGTTTTCTACTATCTGGTGCACTCGATGGGTGCCAAGGGCGACTTCGAGCAGACCGAGCGCACCGCAGCCCGAAACGTGGCCGCTGCCGCCGCCGCGGCGAAGGTGACCCGCGTCGTCTATCTCGGCGGCCTGCACCCCGATGCCGCCACCCTCTCGCCGCACCTGCGATCGCGTGCCGAGGTCGGCCGCATCCTGCTGGAGTCCGGGGTGCCCACCGTCGCGTTCCAGGCCGGTGTCGTCATCGGCTCAGGGTCGACGTCGTTCGAGATGATCCGGCACCTCACCGACGTGCTGCCCTACATGCCCGCGCCACGCTGGGTGCGCAACTTCATCCAGCCCATCGCCGTGCGCGATGTGCTTCACTACCTCGTGAACGCCGCAGACCTGGCCAGCGACGTCAACCGCACGTTCGATATCGGTGGCCCCGACGTACTTCGCTACGGGCAGATGATGAACGGGTACGCCCTTGAGGCCGGGCTGCGCCAGCGTCCGATTGCCTCGCTGCCGGTGCTGACTCCCTGGCTTGCCTCGCAG
>NZ_JAODBG010000016.1 GCF_025463825.1 Cryobacterium sp. | reverse complement strand
AGCTTCGGCGCGTTCGAGCGCATCGGCGTGCTCGCGGCCGTGATGCTCGTCTTCACCCTGGTCTTCACCAACTTCTTCGACGCCATGGGCACCATGACCGGGCTCTCCAACGAGGCCGGCGTGGCCGACAAGAACGGTAACTTCCCGCGGCTCAAGTCCGCCCTCATCGTCGAGGGTGTCGGTGCCGTCGTCGGTGGCGCCGCATCCGCGTCGTCGAACACGGTCTTCGTGGAGTCCGGCGCCGGCATCGGCGAGGGCGCGCGCACCGGTTTCGCCAACGTGATCACCGGCCTGTTGTTCCTCGCGGCGATGTTCTTCACGCCGCTCACCCAGATCGTGCCGCTCGAGGTGGCCGCAGCGGCCCTCGTGATCGTGGGCGCCATGATGGTGTCCCAGATCCGGTTCATCGACTTCAGCGACTTCTCCATGGTGCTTCCGGTCTTCCTCACCATCATCGTGATGCCGCTGAGCTACTCGATCGCCAACGGCATCGGGGCCGGCTTCGTCAGCTGGGTCGTCGTGCGGTCCCTCTCGGGCAAGGCCCGCGAGATCAGCCCGCTGCTCTGGATCGTCGCGTTCGGCTTCCTGGTCTTCTTCGTGCGCGGCCCCATCGAGGTTCTGTTCGGCGTCTGACCGGCTGCGATTTCTCGCACCGGCACGGGCGCCGACGACGCTTCCCTGCGCTTCCCTGCGCTTCGCAGACGAAAGCTGCGGTTCCCTGGCCAGACGGGGCCCCCGCGATAGAGTGAATCGGTCATGAGCCACAAGCTCTTCACCGACGGCAATGGAGCCAGAGTGCACACCACCAGCAGCATGTCCGCAAACACCGAAACGACAACCACCGACGTGACCATAGACACCACCACCCCGGGCGGACTGAACCCCGACGTCAACGACGACGTCCCCGCCGCCACCCCAGGCTTCCGCATCGAGCGTGACTCGCTCGGCCGCGTCGAGGTTCCCGCCGAAGCGTACTGGGGTGTGCACACCAAGCGGGCACTGGAGAACTTCCCGATCGCCAAGCGGCCGATCTCGGTGTACCCCGACTTCGTCGTGGCCCTCGCCTCGGTCAAGCAGGCCTGCGCCCGCGCCAACGCCGAGGTGGGCGCCCTCTCCCAGGAGCGGGCCGACTGGATCGACGCCGCCTGCCAGGAAATCATCGAGGGAAAGCACCACGACCAGTTCGTCGTGGGCGTCATGCAGGGCGGCGCCGGCACCTCCACGAACATGAATGCGAACGAGGTCATCTGCAACCTCGCGCTCGAGAACGCCGGCTACGGCCGGGGCCGGTACGACATCCTGAGCCCGATCGACCACGTCAACCGCAGCCAGTCCACGAACGACACCTATCCCACCGCGATCAAGGTCGCCCTGGCCTTCTTCCTCAAGCACCTGCTGCGGGAGCTCAAGGCCCTGCAAGGCTCCTTTTCGGTCAAGGCGGATGAGTTCGCCCAGATCCTCAAGGTGGGCCGCACCCAGATGCAGGACGCGGTGCCGATGACCCTGGGCCAGGAATTCCACGGCTTCGCGACCACCCTCGGTGAGGACTACGACCGGCTGACCGAAACGATCTGGCTGCTCGCCGAGGTCAACCTCGGCGCCACCGCGATCGGCACCGGGATCACAGCCGACCCCGGGTATGCGGCGGCGGCCATCCGCCACCTCAACCTCATCACCGGGCTCAGCCTGGAGGCCGCGCCCGACCTGATCGAGTCCACCAGCGACGCCGGCAGTTTCATGTCGTTCAGCGGCAACCTCAAGCGCAGCGCCATCAAACTCTCCAAGATCTGCAACGACCTGCGCCTGCTCTCCTCCGGCCCGCAGGCCGGGTTCGGCGAGATCAATCTGCCGCCGCGCCAGGCGGGCTCCAGCATCATGCCCGGCAAGGTCAACCCGGTGATCCCCGAGGTCGTCAACCAGGTGGCGTTCGCCGTCGCCGGTGCGGATGTGACGGTGACGATGGCCGCAGAGGGCGGCCAGCTGCAGCTCAACGCGTTCGAACCCCTCATCGCGCACTACCTCTTCCAGAGCCTCACCTGGATGACCCAGGCGATGTGGACGTTGCGGGTGAACTGCATCGACGGCATCACCGCCAACGAGGAACGGCTCGCCGCGATGGTCGGCTCCAGTGTCGGTGTCATCACCGCGCTGATCCCGCACATCGGGTACGCGGCCGCGGCGGCGCTCGCGCAGACCGCGCTGCTGACCGGGCGCAACGTCGCCGACCTGGTGGTGGAGGCGCGGCTGATGACCCGGGACGACGTGATGCGGGAGCTCGAGCCCGCCCGGCTCTCCGGCATGCTGCCGGACACCGGAACCTCCTCTATCCCGATCATCGAATAACCCGCACGGCGGGGCCGCGCGCCGCGGGAAAGGCGGCGCTACTCTGGTGCCGTGTCCCTGCGTGTGCGGCAGAACGATGGTCGGCAGGAGACGGTCCAGCGCGACCGTCTCGCGGCCCTGGATGCGGCCCGGCCCGACCTGGACTGGACCATCCTGCCGCCGGGCACCGAGAGGTTCAGGTACCCGGCGCCGAGCGGCGCGCTGGCCGCGACCGCGCTCGGCCGGCCCGGCGCCCCGTGGGTACTGCTGGTGCCGGGAGCGACCGGATCGAAGGAGGACTTCGTGCTGCTGGCGCCGATCCTGTCCGACGCCGGGTACCGGGTGGAGAGCTTCGACCTGGCCGGCCAATACGAGTCGGCGGCGGCGGGACCGCAGGCCGGCGGCCGGTACGGTTACGAACTGTTCGTGGCCGACCTGATTGCGGTGCTGGAGGCGGAGGACACTCCGGTGCACGTGCTCGGCTACTCGTTCGCGGGGCTGGTCGCCGAGCTTGCGTTCACCGAGCGGCCGGAGCGGTTCGCCTCCCTGACGCTGCTGACCACGCCGCCGCAAGCCGGCCAGACCTTCCGGGGGGTGCCCCTATGTTCTTGTCAAGCGGCGAGCTGATGGTCGGCTTGATAGAGGGTGCCGTCGCGGAGCATGGCGTAGAGAACATCGCAGCGTCGTCGAGCGAGGGCGACGAGGGCTTGGTTGTGGCGTTTGCCTTGGGCGATTTTGCGGTCATAGTAAGCGCGTGAGAGCGGGTCACGGAGCGCGGCGAAGGCAGAGAGGAACAGGGCTCGTTTGAGGATCTTGTTCCCGCGTCGGGAGG
>NZ_JAODBG010000072.1 GCF_025463825.1 Cryobacterium sp. | reverse complement strand
TGCGCGTGGACGTGACCGTCACCGGCGTCGCGGCCCACTCGGCGCGGCCGTGGAACGGGCGCAACGCGATCCACGGGGCGGCGGTCGTGCTCGGCCGGCTCACGGCATACGAGACGCAGGAGGTCGAGGTCGACGGCCTCGTCTACCACGAGGCGATGAACGCCGTCGGCATCAGCGGCGGCATCGCCGGCAACGTCATCCCCGATGAGTGCATGGTGCACGTGAACTACCGGTTCGCGCCCAGCCGCACCGCCGCGGAGGCCGTGGCGCACCTGGAGGAGCTGTTCGCCGGTTTCGACATCACCGTCGTCGACCTCGCCGAGGGCGCCCGCCCCGGACTGGACGCCCCGTTGGCGCTGAAATTCCTCGAGGCCGTCGGCGCCGAACCCCGGCCCAAGTACGGCTGGACCGATGTGGCCAGGTTCTCGGCGCTGGGCATCCCGGCCGTCAACTACGGACCCGGCGACCCGCTCAAGGCACACGCCGACGACGAGCGGGTGGCCCTTCGCCAGATCACCGACTGCGAGGACGCCCTGCGCGCCTGGCTGACGGCTGCCGTCGGCTGACCCGTGGCGACACCACGCACCTCCGCCACGCAGGTGCGCCGCCGTGGCGGAACCGTGCCGGCGCGCTGGCGCGCCCGGTACCGGCTGGTGCCATGGTGGGCGAAGGTGATGGCCATCTGGGGGCTCACCAGGGTGGTCACCACCACGCTGGTGCTGATGCTGGCGAGTGTGCAGGGGCAGAACCCGTGGACGCCGGCGAAACCGGGGTATGCGGACTTCGCCACCATGTGGGACTCCCTCTGGTACAACATCGTGGCCGTCGGCGGGTACCCCTCGGTGCTGCCGGTCACCGCGGATGGCCACGTCGGGGAGAACGCGTGGGCCTTCATGCCGGGTTACCCCGTGCTGGTTCGCCTGCTCATGCTGCTCACCGGAGCCGCTTGGGAGCCCGTTGCCGTCTTCGTGTCGGTGGCCTGCAGCCTCGTCACGGCGCTGCTGTTCTACCGGCTGATGCGGCGGGTGCAATCGCACTCCACGGCGCTGTTCTCCGTTGTGCTGTTCTGCGCAGCCCCGCTGTCGCCGCTGCTGCAGTTCGGCTATGCCGAGTCGATGCAGCTGATGCTCCTCACCCTGGCCCTCCTCCTGGTGTTGGAACGGCGTTACCTGGCGCTGGTGCCCGTGATCTTCGTGATGGCGCTCACCCGGCCGACCGGACTCGCGTTCGCGCTGTTCCTGGCACTGCACGTGGGCCACCGGTGGTACAGCCGCGCTCGCAATCCGTTTCCGGCGCGGATCGCGAGGACCGCGTCGGCGGTGGCCGTGTTCAGCGGCGTGATGGGCCTGGCCTGGCCGGCTCTCGCTTGGGTTGTCACCGGGTCGATGACGGCCTACACCGACACCGAACTGTCCTGGCGGTCGGCGTACATCGGCTATCAGGAGCTGGTGCCGTTCACGGCCTGGTTCCAGAGCGGGGTGTGGTGGCTCGGGCAGCCGGTGGGCATCCTGGCCGTGATCGCCCTGATCCTGGCCTTCACCGGTGCGATGTTCACGCCCTGGGTGCGCGGCCTCGGCGTGGACCTCCGCCTGTGGGCGGTGTCCTACGCGCTCTACCTGCTCGCGGTGTTCTTCCCGCAGTCGAGCACGTTCCGGTTGTTGATGCCGATGTTCCCGCTGCTCGGGGCGCTCGCTGTACCGCATAGCATCCTGTACCGCGTTGTGGTCACACTGGCGCTGATCTGTGGCCAATGGGGCTGGCTTCTGCTCTGTTGGGGGGTCGACGGGGCCGATTGGACGCCGCCGTAATTACTGTCTGACGGGCGAATGGTCGATAATAGGAGTACAGACTACGAATGGAAGGGGAGTTCATGGCGGCCATGAAGCCACGGACCGGAGACGGGCCAATGGAGGCTGTAAAGGAGGGGCGCCTGATCATCGTGCGTGTACCGCTCGAAGGTGGAGGTCGACTCGTCGTCTCTGTGAACGACGCTGAAGCCAAGGAGCTTCACGATGCGCTCGCCGGAGTAGTCACCCCGGCTGCGTAGCAACGATTTTTCGGATGATCGGCTGTGCGGTGTTCCGCACAGCCGATTGCTGTATCCGCGCGACGGTTAGGCGCGGAGCTTGGTGATCTGCAGCAGGCCGTCGCCGACGGGGGACAGGGCGCTGATCACGGCCTTCGAGGAGGCGATCTCGTTGAGCAGGGTGCGGAAGCCGGTGGCCACGTCGTCGCGGGCCACCGGGTCGGCCACGCGGCCACGCCAGAGGGCGTGCGCGACCAGCACGGTGCCGCCCGGGCGGGCCAGGCGCAGACCGTGCTCGACGTACTCGATGACCGACTGCGGGTCGGCGTCCACGAACACGATGTCGTACGAGTTCTCGTTCATGCGCGGCAGTACTTCGGCGGCGCGGCCGGTGATCAGGCGCACCCGGTTGGGCGGGATGCCCGCCTCGTGGAAGTTGGCCTTGGCGTGCTGCAGGTGGTCGACTTCGAGGTCGATGGAGGTGAGAGTGGCACCGGGAGCACCGGTGAGCAGCCAGATGCCCGAGACGCCGGCGCCGGTGCCGACCTCGAGGATGCTGCGCGCACCGGTGGCGGCGGCGATGACAGCCGACTGCGCGCCCACCGAGGGGGCGATCGCTTCGATGCCGAGTTCGTGCGACTGCTGCCGGGCCCGAGCCAGGGCGTCGCTTTCCACCACCGCGTCGTCGGCGAATTTCCAGTTCAGATCTTTGTCAGACATTCCGCAACTCCAGTAGATGATTGGATCAAGACTACGGCCGGCGTGCCCGTGGTTCTGGGACGCCTCGCCGGGGGGATATTCTGAGGGCATGTTCGGTCTGACGTTCGAGAAGCTCTTGCTCATCGGGATCATCGCCGTCTTCTTGCTCGGACCCGAGAAGCTGCCGCATTACGCGGCGCAGCTCGGCCGGTTGGTGCGCCAGCTGCGGGACATGGCCAACGGTGCCAAGGACCGGATGAAGGACGAGATGGGTCCGGACTTCGACGACGTCGACTGGAAGAAGCTCGACCCACGGCAGTATGACCCGCGCCGCATCATCCGGGAAGCCCTGACCGAGGATGAGCCGGTGAAGGGCCAGTCCGCGACGGTGTCCAGGGCCGGGCCCAACCCCGACAGCGCGTACCTGCAGCGGAAGCGCGCGCGCGAGGGGGCCCTCACCGGGCCGGCGCCGTTCGACTCCGAGGCCACCTAACCGCCATCCCCTTCGGTGGATGCGTCCGCGCGGTCCGTCAGCGGCGGCGGAGCGTCTTCAGAGTGCGGGCCAGGAGCACCATCGGGCCTGCCATCCGGGCGAACCCGGCCCCCGTGGTCGGCAGCGGCAGCAGCCCGGTGGCCCGGGAGATCGTGACCGGGTTCACGAAGCGCAACAACCCCTCCGGTCCGTTCCGGCGGCCGAGGCCGGAGCCCTTCACGCCGCCCATCGGGGCGGCGACGGAGGAGAACGACCCGCGGTAGCCCTCGTTGACGTTCACGCTGCCCGCCTCGAGGGCCGCGGCCACTCGCAGGCCCCGGCGGGCTGAGCCGCTGAGCACCGAGGCGTTCAGCCCGTAGTCGCTGTCGTTGGCGGCGAGGATGGCTTCCTGCTCGGTGTCCACGATCGACACCGAGACCACCGGACCGAACGTCTCGGAGGCGGAGCAGAGCATCTCAGGGGTGACGCCGGTGAGGATGGTCGGTTCGAAGAAGTACGGGCCGAGGTCGGGCCGGGCCCGCCCGCCGGCCTGCACCGTGGCACCATGTTCGATCGCGTCGGCCACATGTTCGGTGACCCGGTCGAGCTGCGCCTGGGAGGTGAGCGTGCCCACATCCGCCCGGTAGTCCAGACCTGCACCGAGCAGGAGCGCCCGGGTCACGGTCACGAACTCGCGCAGGAACTGCTCGGACACCGCCCGCTGCACGTAGAGGCGCTCGATCGAGACGCAGAGCTGCCCCATCGACGAGAAGCAGGCGTACGCGGCCTGTGCGGCTGCGCGGTGCGGATCGACGTCGTCGAGCACGATCATCGGGTTCTTACCGCCCAGTTCGAGCGACGCCCCGGTGAGGGTGCGCGCGGCCTGCTCGGCGACCGTCAGGCCGGTGGCGGTGGAGCCGGTGAAACACACGTAGTCGGCGCCCGCCGTGACGGCGCTGCCGATGGTGGCACCGGCGCCGGTGACCACGGCCCAGAGGTCGGCGGGCACGCCGGCGTCGATAAAGGCGCGACGGAGCAGCAGGATGCTCAACGCACCCTGGTTGTCGGCCTTCTGCACCACCCCGCAGCCGGAGGCCAGCGCGGGTACCACGTCCATTGCGGCCAGGCTGAGCGGGAAGTTCCACGGGGTGATGACCCCGGCTACGCCCTTGGGCCGGTACCGCACCCGGGTGGTGGCCAGAGCGGGCAGGCCGGAGCGGCGGCGCTCGCCGCCCAATACCCGGCGGGCGGCCAGGGCGTTGTACCGGGTGACTCCGGCGGCCTGGAAGATCTCCTCGAACGCATGGCCGCGGGTCTTGCCGGTCTCGGTCTGCAGGGTGTCCAGCAGCTCCTCACGGCGGGAGAGCACCAGATCGTGGGCGCGCAGCAGGACGGCGCGGCGGTGGGCGAACCCGGAGCGCGCCCAGGCGATCTGGGCGAGGCGGGCGCGGGCGTAGGCATCCGCCACGTCGTGCTCGCTGCTGAGCGGCAGGGCGTGCAGCCCTTCGCCGGTGAACGGGGCGATGACCGCGGCCGTCTCGCGCGTGGTCGAGCGGATGTCGCGGTCCAGTTCGACCAGGAACGGGAGCCCGCGCGAGGCGTCGGTTCCAGCTGACGAAGGCGCGGACGAGGGAACTGTGGGAGCAGTCATGCTGGCCAGTTTAGACACGCCCGCCGGGCGGATGCCTGAGCAGACGCACGCGGCTTGCGGGTCAGCGCGGAGAGATGCCCAGGCTCAGCCCGGCCAGGCCGCGCCCCCTGGTGGCCAGCCGCTCGGCAATGGCCTGGATGGCCACGGCCGCCGGGTCGGCGGGCTCGCCAAGTACGACGGGCAGGCCGGTGTCGCCGCCACTCCGCAGCGCCACGGACAGCGGCACCTGGCCGAGCAGCGGCACCGGGGTGTCCTGCCCGGCGGAAAGCCGGGCCGCGACCTCCGCGCCCCCGCCGGCGCCGAAGACCTCCAGCAGGGTGCCGTCGGGCTGCATCAGCCCGGCCATGTTCTCGATCACGCCGTAGATCTTCTGGCCGGTCTGCCGGGCGACCGCGCCGCTTCGCTCGGAGATGTCGGCGGCCGCGGGCTGCGGGGTGGTGACCACAATGACCTCGGCGTGGGGCAGCAGCTGGCCCACCGAGATGGCGATGTCGCCGGTGCCAGGAGGCAGGTCGAGCAGCAGGATGTCGAGGTCGCCGAAGTACACCTCGGTGAGGAACTGCGTGATGGTGCGGTGCAGCATCGGGCCGCGCCAGGCGACGGCGACCGAGGTGTCGTCGACGAACATGCCGATCGAAATGACCTTCACGTCGAAGCCGATGGGCGGCAGGATCATGTCGCCCACCTGGGTGGGCTTGACCATTCCGCTCTGGCCGCCCGCCACTCCAGGCGGGGTGACCAGGCCGAGCAGGCCGGGGATGGAGAACCCGTAGACGTCGGCGTCGACGATGCCCACGCGCAGGCCCCTGGCGGCCAGGGCGACGGCGAGGTTGGCCGTGACGGTGGACTTGCCGACGCCGCCCTTGCCGCTGGTGATCGCGTAAATCCGGGTGAGCGACTCCGGGGTGAACTGCATGGTGCGGGCGCCCTGGCCGCCGCGCAGTTTCTCGGTCATCGCCCGGCGCTGGTCGGGGGTCATCACGGAGACCACCACGCGGGCCAGGCCCGCGCCCACGACGGACTCGGCGGCTTCGCGAACATCCGTCTCGATGCGGGTGGCCGCCGGGCAGCCGGCGATGGTGAGGCGGATGCTCACGGTCGCGCCGCCGTCCGCGTCGATGGTGACGCCGGAGACCATGTCGAGCTCGGTGATGGGCTTGCGAATCTCCGGGTCGATGACGCGGGCGAGGGCGGCGCGGACCCGGTTCTCAGTCAAACGGATGCACCTCGTGCGGGCCGGTGCGGGGGCTCGCTTCGCGCTCGCGGCTTTCCAGCTCGCGGCTCTCCCGGTCGCGGGCGGCTTCGCGCTCCCGACGCTCCTGCTCGTCACGCTGGTCGAGGTTGTCGAGGAGGGCGCGCAGCTCGGCGCGCAGGAAATCCTTGGAGGCGAGGTCCTTCATGCCCAGGCGCAGGGCGACGACCTCACGGGCGAGGTATTCGGTGTCGGCAAGGTTGCGCTCGGCGCGCTGCCGGTCCTGCTCGAACTGCACCCGGTCGCGGTCGTCCTGCCGGTTCTGCGCGAGCAGGATCAGCGGTGCCGCGTACGACGCCTGCAGCGAGAGCACCAGGGTGAGGGCGATGAAGCCGAGCTCGATGGAGTCGAACCGGAGGCCCTCCGGGGCGAGGGTGTTCCAGGCGATCCAGAACACCACGAGGGCGGACAGCCCGATCAGGAACCAGGGGGTACCCATGCCGCGGGCGATCGCCTCGGTGGACCGGCCGAACCTGTCGTTGCTGCGGCCGTTCCGCTTGCGGCCGACGATGTTGGTGGTGCGCAGGCCCTTGGGCGTGTCGAGGCGCAGTTCGCTCTTGTTAGCGCGTGCCATTGCCGTGCCTCCGTACTCCCGGCAGCGGGATGCTTCCTGTTACCAGCTGGGTTCTCGCCGTGGCGCGTTTACGTACCTCGTCGCCGTCGTCGTGACTTCGCCAGTCATCCGGGAGCAGGTAGTCGAGCACGTCATCAATCGTCACCACCCCGACGAGTCGGTGGTTCTCGTCGACCACGGGCACGGAGACCAGGTCGTAGCTCGCCAGGATCCGGCTGACCTCGGCCGCGGAGGTGTCCGCCGTGACGGGCTCCAGGCCCAGGTCGAGCAGGGTGCCGAGGCGCTCGTGCGGCGGGTAGCGCAGCATCCGCTGGAAATGCACCATGCCCAGGAACCGGCCGGTGGGCGGTTCGTATGGCGGCAGGGTGACGCAGATCGCGGCGCCGAGGGCCGGCGCGAGGTCGTGCCGCCGGATGAGGGCAAGGCCCTCGGCGACGGTGGCGTCGGCGGAGACGATGATCGGCTCGGTGGTCATCAGGCCGCCGGCGGTATCGGGCGCGTAGGAGAGCAGGAACCGGACGTCGTCGGCCTCTTCGGGCTCCATCAGGTCGAGCAGGTGTTCGCCGCGCTCCTCGGGGAACTGGGCGATGAGGTCGGCGGCATCGTCCGGTTGCATGTGGTCGAGCACCTCGGCGGCGCGGGCGTCGCCGAGCCGGGTGAGGATGCCCACCTGTTCGCTTTCGGGCATCTCCTCGAGCACGTCGGCCAGGCGGCCGTCCGGGAGTTCCTCGGCCACCTCGAACATGCGCTGGCGCGGCAGGTCGAGCAGCGTGTTCGCGAGGTCGGCCGGCTTCATGTCGGAATAGGTGGCGATGAGCTGCTCGGCGGACTGGGACTGTCCGGCGGTGACCTTCTCGTAGACCTCGGCCCAGTTCGCGAACGCGGTGGCGCCCTTCGCGAACGGTGAGGAGCCGGTCTTAGGCCGGCGCACGAAGAGCTGGCCGATCGCCCAGTCGCCCTGGCCGGATTCCTCGATGGCGACATCTTCGATGGTGGCCTCGCCGCTGCCGTCGTTGAAGGCGACGTTCCGGCCGAGCATCTCGGCGATCACACGCACCTCGCCGCCGCGCTGTTCGAAGCGGCGCACGTTGATCAGGCCGGTGGTGATGATCTGGCCGCTGCCGATGCTGGTGACGCGGCCGATCGACACGAACACCCGGCGTTTGCCCGGGATTTCCACGATCAGGCCGACCACGCGGGGCGGGTCGTTTTTTCGGTAGACCACCAGCACGTCGCGGACCTTGCCCACGCGGTCGCCCGCGGGGTCGAAGACGTTGCACCCGGCCAATCGGGCGACGAAGACTCTGGTGTTTGCCACACTTATAACTTAGCCGGTGCGCATGGTGCAGCGGCTGGGTGCGGTCCGGGCGCATTCTCCCGACGGATGCACAGCACGCTCATCAGGGATTCCCGGGCGGCGTGGAAGAATGGGGGCATGTCCAACAAGAGCCCGTTCGGCCCGCGCGCCTCCGCCCTGTACCCCGTTCTGCCCAAGGGCGAGATCCTGGCCACGTACGAGACCTATAACGAAGCCCAGTTGGCGGTGGACCGCCTCGCGAAGGCCGACTTCCCCGTGAAGCAGCTCGCGATCGTCGGCAACGATCTCAAGACCGTCGAACGGGTCACCGGCAAGCTCACCTGGAGCCGGGTCGCCCTGGCCGGCGCGGCATCCGGCGCCTGGCTGGGTGTGTTCTTCGGGCTGCTGTTCTTCGTCTTCTCGCCGGACGGCGCCGGTCTGCCGTTCCTGTTCGCGGCCGTGCTGATGGGCGCCGGGTTCGGCATGCTCTTCGGCCTGGTGAGCTACGCGCTCAACCGACGGCGCAAGGACTTCACCTCGACCATGCAGGTGATCGCCGGCAACTACCAGGTGATCGTGGACGCCGAGCTGCTCCACAAGGCCCGCAACCTGCTGGCCGGCCAGGCCGAGTCCGCTGCCGCGGCCGCTCCGCACCCGTCCGACCCGCCGCGCTCCGCGTCCGAGCCGCAGCCGCAGCCGCCCGCCGAGCCCACCGACCCCATCAGCGACCAGCCGGCAACGCCGGACACCCCGGCAGCTCCGGCAGCTCCGGCGGGGCGCCCCGCCTACGGCGAGGTCGCCCCGCCCGCCAACCAGCCCTAACTGTTCCCGAATCGGTCAATTGCGCCCGGCACACCGGGCGCAATTGACCGCAGTGGCAACAGTTGTGGCCGAACGAGGCCGCGACCGCTAGGCCTGCAGCGCGGCGATCCACGCCTCGACCGCGGCCGAGTTGCGGGGGATGCCGACCGAGAGGTTCTCGGCGCCGGTCTCGGTGATCAGGATGTCGTCTTCGATGCGCACACCGATGCCGCGATACTCGGCGGGCACGGTCAGGTCGTCCGGCTGGAAGTACAGGCCGGGTTCGATCGTGAAGACCATGCCGGGTTCGATGACGCCGTCCATGTACATGTCCCGGCGGGCCTGGGCGCAGTCGTGCACGTCGAGGCCGAGGTGGTGGCTGGTGCCGTGCACCATGTACCGGCGGTGCTGGCCGTTCTCGGGCTTGAGCGCCTCCTCGGCGGTGACCGGCAGCATGCCCCACTCGGCGGTGCGCCGGGCGATGACGGCCATCGCGGCAGCGTGCACCTCACGGAAGATCGCGCCCGGCTTGGCGACCAGGAACGCGGCGTCCGCGGCTTCGCGGACAGCGTCGTAGACCCGACGCTGTACGTCGGAAAAGGTGCCGGTGACGGGCAGGGTGCGGGTGATGTCGGCCGTGTAGTAGCTGTCCACCTCCACACCGGCATCCACCAGCATCACGTCGCCGGGGAGAACGGGGCCGTCATTGCGGGTCCAGTGCAGGATGCAGGCGTGCGGGCCGGATGCCGCGATGGTGTCGTAACCGACGGTGTTCCCGTCCGCGCGCGCGCGCGTGTTGAAGACGCCCTCGACCAGGCGCTCGCCGCGCTCGTGGCTGCTGGAGCGGGGCAGGTCGCGGATGACGTCCTCGAAGCCGCGGGCGGTGGCCGCAACGGCCAGGCGCATCTGGCCGATCTCGTAGGAGTCCTTCACGAGCCGCAACTCGGACAGGTCGCGGGCGAGGCCGGCATCCGCGTCGTGGGCGCCGTTGATCTCGACGCTGAACGGGGCGTCGGCCGCGTTCGTGGTGAGCATCTTCTCCGCGGCGTTGCGCAAGCGCGCGTCGTCGACCTGGCCGGTGAGGAAGGGGTCCGCCTCGCGCACGAGCAGGGTCTCGCTGTCGACGCGGCGGAGCACCTCGGCAAAATCGTCGATGGCGCGCACCGTGACGCCGAGGTCGCCGGCGACCTGGGCGATGGAGGGGCGCGGGCCGATCCAGAATTCGCCGATCTCGGAGTTGGCGTAGAACTCGTCGGAGTCCCGGCCGGCGCGCTCGCGGAAGTACACGGTCGCGTCGTGGCCGGTGCCGGTGGGTTCGAACACCAGCACCGCGCCGGGCTCCGAGTCGCTGCCCCAGCCGGTGAGGTACGCGAAGGCGCTGTGGGCGCGGAACGGATAGTCGGTGTCGTTGGCACGCTGTTTGAGGCGACCGGCGGGGACGATCAGGCGGTGGCCGGGGTGGAGCTCCGAGATGCGCGCGCGTCGGGCGGCCGCGTACGGAGCCTGTTCGCGGGCTGCGGGCACGTCTTCGGCGCGGTCGGCCCAACCGCTGGAGATGTACGCCTTGAAGCCTTCTGAGCCGGGAGTGGTCGACCGGTTCTCGTTCGAGCGGGCGGCGGGGGCGGGTGCGGTGTCGATGGAGTCAGCCATTTCTCCATTGTCCCACCAGCGGGCTGTCCCACCAGCGGGCTGTCCACGCCAGCGTGCCCGGCAGCGTCAGCCGGTCGTCAGCGTCGCAGCGATTGGGCGGTGGTCGCTGCCCGCGTCGTCCTGGGTGTCGATCACCCGCATTCGCTCAATGTGCCAGTCGGCGGTGGCGAGGACATGGTCGATGGGGGAGCCGAGCAGGCTGGGTGCCGCGGCCGGCCACGTTCCGAGCCCGCCGGAGCCGGTCGTCGCGGCGGCATCCCGGCAGTCGCCGAGCACGGCGCCGGGCTCGGTGGCGCGCCCGGCGAAGTGGTCGAGGGTGGCGTTGAAGTCACCCGCCATGATCACTCCACCGCTGCCGGTGCGTTCCGTGCTGCACTGCCCGGCCAGATAGTCGAGGTCTGAGCGCCAGTTCGCCATCTCCCACCGGATGGGGGCGACGGCATGCACCGCGATGATGGTGGGCCCGGCACCGTCCACGGGCACCGCGACGACGGTGGGTAGAACGTTCGTGTTGCCGGGCGGGCCGGAGCCCGCGGCGCTGGTCACGGTGTAGTCGCCGAGGTCCGGGCTGATCAGCAGGGTCGTCGACCGTGCCTTCGAGATGAGGTCGAAGGACACGGTGTGCACCCACATCGGCCGGCCGGCGGCGCGCAGGGCCTCGGCGATGCGCACCCCGGTCTCTTCGGTGGTCTCCGGCAGGGTGAGAACGTCGGCGTCCTCGGCCACGGCGAGCGCGGCGATGGCCTCCGCGGCGGGAGCGTCGCCGAGAGTGTTCCAGCTGAGAACCGTGATCGAGGCAGCGGCATCCGCGGGCGCGGCAGTCGTTTCGGAGCTCGCGGCAGCGTCCGAGCCGACCCCGCGGTGCAGCAGGATGCCAATGTTCACAGCACCGAAGGCCAGCAACAACACCATCAGGAGCGCCGTCGTGCCGCGCATCGGCCGCGCCAGTACCAGTACCACGGCCAGGACCACGAGCAGGACCGCCGCCACGACGACCGCCAGGCCGCGCAGCGACACCGCGTGCGCCACGACCCCGGCGTTCTGCAGGCCGAAGAACTGCGGCCACGCGAGCACGGCGAGCGTGGCGGCGCCGACCAGGACGACGACGATGCGGGCGAGGGCGGTGAGCATAGACCAGTCACTGTAGGCGAAGTTCCTGCCAGCACGCTCCAACCGGCCCCGCCCGTTCCAACCAGCCCGGCCCGCTCCAACTAGCATGGGCACATGGCAGTCGAACGGCGTTCCACGGGTCCGATCGACCTACACACCCACTCCAGCGTCTCCGACGGCACCGAGACCCCCTCTCAGCTCGTGCGCGCCGCAGCGGCTGCCGGCCTCGGCACGGTGGCGCTCACCGATCACGATTCAACGGCCGGCTGGTCCGAAGCGTCCGTCGCGGCCCGCACCGCGGGCATCACCCTGATCCCCGGCATGGAATTCAGCACCAGGGTCGGCCACGCCAGCATCCACCTGCTCGCCTACCTCTTTGACCCGTCGGACGCGGGGATCGTCGCCGAGACGGCGCACATCCGCAAGGCCCGGCTGACCCGCGCCGAGCAGATGGTGGCCCGGATCGGAGCCGACTACGAGATCACCTGGGACGACGTGCTGGCCCAGACCACTACCGGTGGCACCGTGGGCCGGCCGCACATCGCCGACGCACTGGTCGCCAACGGGCTCGCGCTCACCCGCAGCGAGGCCTTCGCTGGAATCCTGCACTGGGAGGCGGGTTACTACCAGCCGCACTACGCGCCGGACCCGCTGCGCGCGGTCACCCTGGTGCGCGCCGCCGGGGGCGTGCCGGTGATCGCGCATCCGGCCACCCGCGGCGTCGCCGACGTGATGGCGGAGAGTCGACTGGCCGCCCTCGTGGAGGCCGGCCTGTTCGGTCTGGAGCTCCGGCACCGGGAGAACAAGCCGGAGGCCACAGCCCGGCTGACGATGCTGGCGGTCAAATACGGCCTCGCCATCACCGGGTCGAGCGACTACCACGGCGAGGGCAAGCCCAATCGGCTCGGCGAGAACACCACCTCGCCGGAGGTCCTCGAGCGCCTCATCGCCCAGGGCCG
>NZ_JAODBG010000048.1 GCF_025463825.1 Cryobacterium sp. | reverse complement strand
CCACCGGCCTTTGCACAGGGCCGCACTATAGTCTGGTGTCATTCACCGGCGTTGGACCGGTGAACTTGCGCCTGAGGCAAAAGACGGGCGCATCCCGCTTCGAGCTAGACAGGCAATCAAAAACGTGACCTTCACCGAACTTAATATCGATCAGGACATGGTCGAGGCTCTCGCCTCCAAAGGCATCCTGGAGCCGTTTCCCATCCAGACCCAGACCATCCCCCTCGCCCTCAGCGGCCAGGACATCATCGGCCAGGCCAAGACCGGAACCGGTAAAACCCTCGGCTTCGGCCTGCCGCTGATCCAGCGGCTCGGCCTGAACCCCGAGCCCGGCGTGCAGGCGCTCGTCGTGGTGCCCACCCGCGAGCTGTGCGTGCAGGTCAGTGAAGACCTCGAGCTCGCCGCCAGCAACCGCGGCACCACCATCGTCTCCATCTACGGCGGCAAGGCCTACGAAGGCCAGATCGAGCAGCTCAAGGCCGGCGCGCAGATCGTCGTCGGCACGCCCGGTCGCCTTCTCGACCTCGCCAGCCAGCGTCTGCTCAGCCTCGCCAACGTGCGCGAGATGGTGCTCGACGAGGCCGACAAGATGCTCGACCTCGGCTTCCTCGCCGACATCGAGAAGTTGTTCTCGCAGACGCCGTCCACCCGCCACACCATGCTCTTCTCGGCCACCATGCCCGGCCCGATCGTCGCCCTGGCCCGCCGCTTCATGACCCGGCCGATCCACATCCGCGCAAGCGACCCCGACGAGGGCCTCATGCAGGCCAACATCGAGCACCTCGTCTACCGGGCCCACAACATGGACAAGGACGAGGTCATCGGCCGCATCCTGATGGCTGAGGGCCGCGGCAAGACCGTGATCTTCACCCGCACCAAACGCGCCGCCGCGAAGCTCGTCGAGGAGCTGGGCGATCGTGGCTTCAACGCCACTGCCGTGCACGGCGACCTCAACCAGGAGCAGCGTGAGCGCGCCATGGCGTCGTTCAAGGCCGGCAAGAAAGACATCCTGATCGCTACGGACGTCGCCGCCCGCGGCATCGACGTCGACGACGTGACCCACGTGATCAACCACACCATCCCCGAAGACGAGAAGGCGTACCTGCACCGCGTGGGCCGCACCGGCCGCGCCGGCAAGACCGGCATCGCAGTCACGTTCGTGGACTGGGACGACATGCCCAAATGGACCCTGATCAACAAGGCCCTCGACTTCGGCACCCCGGAACCGCAGGAGACCTACTCCTCGTCGCCGCACCTCTACACCGACCTGAACATCCCGGCCGGGTCCAAGGGTCGCCTGCGCGCGACCCCGATCAAGGAGGTCGTGCCCGGCGCCGCGTCCGGCCGGGACGCCAACCGCGGCGGCCGCAGCGACAGCCGCTCCGGCGGACGCTCCGACGCCGGCCGCTCCGGTTCCGCCCGCTCCGCCGACCAGGCCAGCCGACCGCGCACCCGCGTCGGCTCCAGCACCAACCCGGATGCCCCCGCCGCGACCCCGGCGGCCGGCACCCACGACGGTGGCGGCACCGAGCACCACGACGGCAACAGCGCCCCGCGCCGCCGCAGCCGCACCCGCCGCCGTTCCCCGCAGGCCCCCACCGCGTAGCGTCGCACCGACGTGCCACCGACGTGCCACCGACGGCCCCGTGACCTCGCGTCACGGGGCCGTTCGTGTCCCGTCATCCCTCGGCCGAGCGCGGCGCACCCAGTACGCTCTGGATAAGCGGCATCCGACGCGATTCTCATCACGACACAGGCGACCGCGGGTGCCTGCCTTCGGGAGTACCACGACGCGATCGACAGGATCTGGGTGTCCCAGGGAACGAAACTGACGTGATTACAGGCACCGGTTCGGTCCCGGCCACTTGCTGCGGATCCGAATTGCTGGTGCACTGGCATCATGACCCAGCCCGCGGCATTCACCCGACTGACGGGCATCGAGCATCCCGTCGTGCTCGGCCCGTTCGGCGGCCTGTCCTCGGTTGAGCTCACCGCGACGGTCTCGAATGGCGGCGGGCTCGGTTCCTACGGCCTCTATGGCTACGACGGCGACCGCATCGGGGCGACCGCATCGGCATTGCGGGCCCAAACGAGCAAACCGTTCGCGTTGAATCTGTGGCTCCCGGTACCCGGCGAGGTCGAACCGGAGCCCACGGCCGCGGAATTCGAGCGCTACCTGGAACCGCTGCGTCCGTACTTCGCCGAACTCGACCTGCCGCTTCCGGCGCGACCGCTCCGGTACCTGCCCGACGTCGACGAGCAGATCGCCGCGGCGCTCGAGGCCCGGCCCGTTGCGCTCAGCGTGGTCTACGGCATTCCGAGCCCTGCGCTGATCGCCGCATCCCACGCCGCCGGCATCGTGGTGCTGGGTACGGCCACGACGGTTGCCGAGGCGAGAGCTCTGCAGGACGCCGGAGTGGATGCGATCGTCGCCAGCGGCGCTGAGGCCGGCGGGCACCGGGTGTCATTCCTCCGGCCACCGGAGGATTCCCTGGTCGGCCTGTTCGCCCTGCTCCCGCAGGTGGCTGATGCCGTGGACCTGCCGGTCGTGGCGGCCGGCGGCATCGCCGATGCCCGCGGCGTCCGGGCGGCCGTGGCGTTGGGCGCCGACGCGGTCCAGGTGGGCACCGCGTTCCTCGCGACCGACCAGTCCGCCGCGTCAAGGGCGCATCGCTTGAGGCTGCGTGGCCCCGACGCAGCACACACAGTGCTGACCCGGGCGCTGAGCGGCCGGCTGGCACGTGGCCTACCCAACCGGATCACCGCCGAGGTCACCGATCCCGCTCCGTTTCCGGTACAGAACTGGCTCACCGGGCAATTCCGGCCGACCGCCGCCGACCGGGGCAACGCCGTGCTCTCGTTGTGGGCGGGCCAGTCGGAGACACTCGCCTCCGAGACGGACGCCGCGGCCCTGCTGCGCGCCCTCGCCGCGGCGCTCGACTGACGCAGCCGCCCCCCTCGGGTACTGCAGTGTGCAGCCACGGACTGCCGGAACCTCGCGTCACTGGGCCGTTCGTGTCATTCCGCGAGTCGCACCACTTCGCCGACTTGCCGCAAAACGCCTCTTCCTGGCTCCCGAAGGGGCGCTTTGGCGCTGCTTCTCAGCGGGCACCCCGCCGGATGGTTCGGAGGTACCGGTTAGCGCACCGGCGCCGGTCCCGACGACCGGCGCACGATGAGGGACGGCGGCGGCACCGCCACCGGCGTCAGGACCGTGCGCTCGATCCGGGCCAGAAGCTGCGCCACCGCGGCGCGACCCTGGCCTTCGAAGTCGTTGCTCAGAGTGGTCAGCGGTGGATCGAGATAGGCGGCCTCGGGGATGTCGTCGACGCCGACGACGCTGACGTCCTGGGGGATGCGGAGCCCGCGTTCCTTCAGCGCGAGCATGACTCCGAGCGCCATCTGGTCGTTCGCCACCAGGTACGCGGTCGCATCCGGCAGTGCACTCAGGTCGGCGATGGCACGGTACCCGGAAGCCGCCGACCAGTCGCCGTGCAGGATGCCCACCGACTCCAGGTTCAGGGACTCAACCGCTGCCTCGTAGGCCCGGGTCCGGTTGCGGGAGGCCGACCACATCGACGGTCCGGCCACATGCACCAGCCGGCGATGCCCCAGCCCGGCCAGGTGCGCGACCAGCGTGGGAATGCCGACCTTGGACAGCAGACCGCGCGGGTCGTCCTCGACGCCCTCGGACTCGGAGGCGACATAGGAGGGCACGCCGAATGCCGTGGCCTCGAAAGCCTTGGTCATCTCGTCGGTGACGGCGAGCGCCAGGACGCCGGCCAGATCGTGCTGGGTGATCAGCGCGAGCGATTCTTCGATAGCGCGGGGATTGCGGGTGTCCAGGGACACGATGTCGAGGACGTAGCCGGCCTCGCGCGCTGCGATGCTCGCGCCTTCCACGATCCGGCCGGGGCCCACTTGGGAGATCTCGTGTGCCAGCGCGCCGATACGGTGCGACTGCCCGGACTTGAGGCTGCGCGCGGTGAGGTTCGGTCGGTAGCCGAGCTCGTCGAGAGCCTGGACCACCCGTTCCCTGGTCGCCGGCCGGATGCCCTCGAATCCCCTGAGGAACCTGCTCACGGTCTGATGCGAAACACCGGCGGCCTGGGCGACGTCATAGATGGTCGCCGCTTTTGCGCGGGTTTCGACACCGCTTGACCCGGACGGATCCGCGCGAGTGCTCATGTGACCCCTCCGGCTGTTCGGCGTCGGATGCGAATTTGATACCAATTCGCCCTTGACAGAACGATGTTACCGACAACATTCTAGTTCCAGCCGAATGTGGTCGAAAACATTTGGTCCTGACTGCCTGACGACCCACAACGAAGTGAGCCTCTCTATGACCTCTGCGCTGCCCGCCCATTCGCCCAGCGGATTGCTTTTCGGCGTCGCCTACTACCCGGAATACCACCGCACCGACCGGCTGGACACCGACCTCGACCTCATGCAGGCGGCCGGTATCACCGTGATCCGGGTCGGCGAATCGGTGTGGTCGACCTGGGAGCCCCGGGACGGCGAGTTCGACCTGGAGTGGCTCGCCCCGGTTCTGGACGGCGCCCAGCAGCACGGCATCAAGGTAATCTTCGGCACCCCCACCTACGCGGTGCCGCCGTGGCTGCAGGTCGCGCACCCCGAGATCGCGGCCGAACGCCGGACGGGCGCGCCGATTCCCTGGGGTGCGCGCCAGGAGATGGATTTCACGCATCCGGTCTTTCGTGAGCACGCCGAGCGCGTCATCCGTGCCGTCATCGGCCGGTACGCCGATCACCCCGCCGTCATCGGATTCCAGGTCGACAACGAGCCCGGGCTCGAGCTGTTCCACAACGACCACGTCTTCGAAGAGTTCGTCAGTCGGCTGCGCCGGCAATACGTCGAAGTGGACACGCTCAACCGGGAGTGGGGGCTGACGTACTGGTCGCACCGCCTCGCCGACTGGTCGGAACTCTGGCGGCCCGACGGCAACTCCTTCCCGCAATACGACCTCGCCTGGCGCCGCTTCCAAAGCGAGCTCACCACCGAGTTCATCACCTGGCAGGCCGATCTCGTACGCGAGTACAGCCGACCCGACCAATTCGTGACCACCTGCCTGCAGTACGGCCGTCCGGCCCTCGACGACGAGTTGCTGAACCGGGCTCTCGACATCACCGCCGGCAACCCGTACTACGGCATGCAGGACCGGCTGGACTCAACGCTCGAGCGCTCACCGTTGAGCGACTGGACGACGTCCGGGGTGCCCGCCCTGTTCCGCCAGGCCGACCGCATGTACTCCTCCAAGCAAGGTCGTTACCTCGTCACCGAAACCAACGCCCAGTCCATTGGTCATTCCGACACCAACTTCCCGCCCTTCCCGGGCCAGCTCAAGCAGGCGGCATACACGTTCATTTCCCGGGGAGCGGCGATGATCGAGTATTGGCACTGGCACACACTGCCATACGGCGCCGAGACCTACTGGGGCGGCGTGCTGCCGCACAGCCTGGTGCCGGGCCGCGTCTATGAGGAGATCGCCGAAATCGGCGGGGAACTCGCTCAGATCGGCACGACCCTTGACGGTTTCGAACCGGACGCCGATGTCGCGATCCTGTGGTCGAATCCGAGCCGCTACGCCCTCCAGTTCACGCCGCCCCTGCGTGCCGGCGACCGTCCGGACTCCCAGTCCTACGAAACCATCGTCGACGCGTTCCACCGTGGCTGCGTGGACGCCGGCCGTCAGAGTCGGTTCCTGCACCTCGACCAGGCGAGCGACCTGGGGGCGGCTGCCCTCGCCGAGCGGTTCCCGGTGCTCATCGCGGCCGGGATCTATGTCACGACGGATGCGGAGTTGCAGCTGCTGCGCGACTACGCCGCCGCCGGCGGGCACCTCGTCGTCGGGCCGCGCACCGGGTACGCCGATGCCGAAGCGCGCGCCCGGGTGGAGGTGTCCCCTCCCCGCCTGGCGGACCTGGCCGGCACCCGTTACGAGGAGTTCTCCAATCTGGAAGAGGACATCGCGGTACTCGCCGCATCCGACGACCTCGACCTGGGCACGGACGCCGCAGCCCGCCTGTGGATCGACGGCCTCATCGACGATGACGCCGAGGTGCTCGCCCGCTACGACCACCCGCGCTTCGGCGACTTCCCCGCTGTCACGACCCGCGCGCTCAGCGGTGGCCGTGTCACGATGGTCGGCTGCGTGCCCGGCCCGAGCCTCGCGCGCGGCCTCATCCGCTGGGCCGCCACGGCCGGTCCCGGGCACGAACTCGCCGGTGACACCGCCGCCCCGGTCACAGTGACCTCCGGCTCACTCTCCGATGGGCGGCGCGCCTGGTTCGTTTTCAACTGGGGATGGGAGCCGCAGGCGATCACGCTCGCGGCGGCCGTCGCCGACACCGTCACCGGGGAAACGCTGGCGACGGGCACAAATGTCTCACTGGCCGCCTGGTCGACGCGGACCTTCCTCAGCCAATGAGCACCATGGGATCCTGCGATCCTTCCCAACCACAGAAAGAGTGATCATGAATAAAAAGGCACGGAGAACAGCAGTGGCGCTGGTGACCGGCGCCGTGTCGATCGGGGTGCTCCTGACCGGGTGCACGCCGGGTGCGGGCGACGACTCCTCCCAGGAGGCTGTCACCCAGGAAGACATCGACACAGCGATGACCACCCCCACCAAGCTCACGTTCTGGACCTGGGTCCCCGACATCGAGAATGAGGTGAAGCTCTTCGAAGAGAAGTACCCCGACATCGATGTCACCGTGGAAAACGTCGGTCAGGGACTTCCGCACTACCAGAAGCTGCGCAGCGCCATCGAGGCCGGCGAAGGCGCACCGGATGTGACGCAGGTCGAATACCAGTACATCCCGTCGTTCGTACTCAACGATTCACTGCTCGACCTGACTCCGTACGGGGCCGACGACCTCTCCGGCGACTACGTCGACTGGGCCTGGAACCAGGTGTCGCCCGACGACGCAGTGTGGGCGATCCCGCAGGACGTGGGTCCGATGGGTAACCTCTACCGGCAGGACATCCTCAGCCAGGCCGGCATCACCGAGCCACCCGCGACCTGGGAGGAGTACGCCGCCGCCGCCAAGACCGTCAAGGACTCGACCGGCTCGTACATCTCGAACCTGGGTGCCACCCAGGCGGGTCAGATGATTGGATTCTTCTGGCAGGCCGGTGTGAAGCCGTTCGCGTACGACGGCAAGGAAACCGTGTCGGTCAACGTGAACAGCGACGAGGCGAAGAAGGTCGCGACCTACTGGACCGAATTGATCCAGCAGGACCTCATCTCCACCGATGTCGACTTCGCTGACCAGTGGTACCAGGGCCTCGCCAGCGGCAAGTACGCCGGCTGGCTCACCGCCGCGTGGGGTCCGATCTTCCTCCAGGGCACGGCAGAGGGCACGGCGGGCGCCTGGCGCGCGGCTCCGCTGCCGCAGTGGACTGCGGGAGACGAGGTCTCCGGTAACTGGGGCGGCTCGTCCGACGCGGTTCTCGCCTCCAGTGAGAACAAGATCGCCGCGTACGAGCTCGCGAAGTTCATCAACCACGACGAGGAGTCGGCCATGAGGCTCGCGACCGAGCAGTTCCTCTTCCCGCCGCAGGTGTCCGTTTTGGAGGACCCGGCGTTCGTCGACCAGGAGTCGGCGTTCTACGGCGGCCAGAAGGTGAATCAGCTGTTCGCGGACATCTCGCAGACCGTCGACACGGACTTCCAATGGGTGCCGTACATGGACTACGTGTACTCCACGTATGAGGACACGATCGGCACCGTGATCACCGACAAGGGCGACATCGCTGCGGCGCTGGACACCTGGCAGGACCAGCTGGTCAAGTACGCAGAAGACCAGGGCTTCACCGTCGAGTGAGCCTGACCGGGCGCCCGCCGCTGGTCGGCGGGCGCCCGGTCTCCCCCGCACCGCCTCTATCGGTCTGCCGATCCACCCTTTCTCACAGAAGGAGTCGCAATGACGCACTCCCCGGCGCTCACCCACGAGCGCCCCGCCAGTCCCCCGCTGCCGAAACGTCGAACGAGTCCCACGAAACGCAAGCAGCGCCTCGCGGCCTACCTGTTCCTCCTGCCCTTTTTCGTGGTGTTCCTCACGATGCTGGTGGTGCCGCTCGTGTACGCCGGCTACCTCAGCCTGTTCCAGAGCAAACTGATCGGTGGCGACGTCTTCGCGGGCCTCGCCAACTATGTCCGTGCACTCACCGACTCCGCGTTCCTGGGCAGCCTGGGCCGGGTCGGCCTGTTCTTCATCATCCAGGTGCCCATCATGCTGGGCCTGGCGCTTTTCCTGGCCCTGGCTCTGGACAGCGCCCGCGCCCGGGGGTCGAAGGCCGTCCGCCTGTTGATCTTCATGCCATACGCCGTGCCGGCGGTGGTCGCGACCCTGATGTGGGGATACCTGTACGGGCCTGACTTCGGACCGATCGGCCAGGTGGCCCGGGCGGTCGGCCTGGGCACCCCGGACTTCCTGTCGGCCCAATCGGTCCTCGGCTCGATGATGAACATCGTGACCTGGGAGTTCGTCGGCTACAACATGATCATCATGTACGCGGCCCTGCGGTCCATCCCGGCCGAGCTCTACGAGGCGGCCGAGATCGACGGCGCGGGCCAGTTCCGGTTGGCCTGGAGCATCAAGATTCCCGCGATCAGGCCGGCGATCATGCTGACCGTGATCTTCTCGGTCATCGGCTCCTTCCAACTCTTCGCCGAACCCAGCCTGCTGAATTCCATCGCTCCCGCTGCGATCACGCCCGCGTTCACGCCGAACTACTACGCGTACAACCTCGCATTCATCAACCAGGAGCTGAACTACGCGGCAGCCATCGCCTTCCTGCTCGGGCTCGTGATCGCCGTTGTGTCGTACTTCGTGCAACTCGCCGGGGAACGCCGAGAACGGGTCCCGTTGACAGAGAAGGGAGCCGAGTCATGACCTCCATGGACACGCGTTCGATCGTGACGGGCGAGGGCGAGGGCGACGGTACCGCCGCACCGCGCCGGGCTCGACGGCGGTACACACCCGAAGGTCGGCGCAGCCTGCTCCTGACCGTGCTGCTCTGGCTGTGCGTCCTGTACTTCGTGCTGCCGCTGTGGTGGTTGTTCGTCTCTTCGACGAAGAGCAACACCGCACTCTTCTCGACGTTCGGCATGTGGTTCGGCGGCGACTTCTCGCTGTGGGACAACCTTCAGGCCCTCTTCACCGTGCGGGGCGGGATCTTCCTGCGCTGGATGCTCAACACCCTCGTCTACTCCGTGTCGTCCGCCCTCGGTGCGACGCTCCTCGCCACCATGGCCGGGTACGCATTCGCGAAGTACGACTTCCCGGGTAAGAAGGTGCTCTTCAGTGCCACTCTCGGCGCCGTGATGATCCCGTTGACGGCGCTGGCACTGCCGACCTACCTGCTGTTCTCGCAGGCCGGCCTGACGGACACGCCCTGGGCAATCATCATCCCGTCGCTGGTCAGCCCGTTCGGGGTCTACCTGATGCGGGTATACGCGGCCGACGCGATCCCGGACGGCCTCATCGAGGCCGGCAGGGTGGACGGCGCCGGTGAATTCCGGATCTTCTGGCAGGTGGGCCTCCGCCTGCTGGGGCCGGGCCTGGTGACGGTGTTCCTATTCTCCCTGGTCGCGACGTGGAACAACTACTTCCTGCCGCTGATCATGCTGAACAGTTCCGAGCTTTACCCCATCACTGTGGGTCTGGCCCAACTCCAGGCAGCGGCCTCCGGCGGCGGCGGATCCCAGACCCTCTTCTCCACGGTCATCACCGGGTCGTTCGTCTCGATCCTCCCGCTGGTCATCGCGTTCCTGTTCCTACAGCGGTACTGGCAGTCCGGTCTGGCCAGTGGCGGAGTGAAAGGCTGATCATGACCATTTGGTATGGCGGAGACTACAACCCGGAGCAGTGGCCGAGGGCAATCTGGGACGACGACATGCGCCTGATGAACCGGGCGGGCATCTCTCTCGCGACGGTCGGGGTGTTCTCTTGGGCACGGCTCGAGCCGCGCCCGGGCGAGTACGACTTCGGCTGGCTCGACGAACTGCTCGACCTGCTGCACGCCAACGGGGTGCGGGTCGACCTGGCCACCGCGACGGCGTCGCCGCCCCCGTGGCTGGCCCGGGAGCATCCGGAAACCCTGCCCGTGACCGAAGACGGCGTCCGGCTCTCCGTCGGCAGCAGGCAGCAGTATTGTCCGAGCTCGCCGGTCTACCGGGACCGGGCGCGGGAGCTCGTGCGGCGGGTCGTCGATCGGTACGCCGACCACCCCGCGATCGAGTTGTGGCACGTCAACAATGAGTACGGCTGCCACGTCAGTCACTGCTACTGCGACGTGTCCGCCGAGGCGTTCCGAGGCTGGCTGCGCGCGAAGTACGGCCAGATCGACGAGCTCAATCGAGTCTGGGGAACGGCGTTCTGGTCGCAGCGCTACGACTCCTTCGACGAGGTCTCGCCGCCCCGGGCGGCGCCGACCTTCCGCAATCCGACCCAGCTGCTGGACTTCGACAGGTTCTCCAACGACGAACTCCTGGCCTGCTACCGGGCAGAGGTCGAGGTCATCCGCGCCCGGTCACCCATTCCGATCACCACCAACTTCATGGGGTTCTTCAAGGCGGTGGACTACTGGGCGTGGGCCCGGGAGGTCGACATCGTCAGCGACGACACCTATCCCGATCCTGCCGACCCCGAGTCCCCCGCATACGCCGCAATGGTGCGCGACCTGATGCGCTCCCTCGGCGGCGGGGCGCCCTGGCTGCTGATGGAGCAGGCGCCGAGCGCCGTCAACTGGCGCAGGCGGAACGCCGTCAAGTCACCGGGGCAGATGCGGGCCTGGTCCTACCAGTCCGTGGCCCGCGGCGCCGACGGCATCCTGTTCTTCCAGTGGCGGCAGTCCGTGGCCGGTTCGGAGAAGTTCCACTCCGGCCTGGTGCCGCACTCGGGAACCGACACCCGACTGTGGCGGGAGGTGGAACAGCTCGGGCAGGAACTGGCGGCGCTGTCCGCCCGCACCGGGGACGCGGCGATCACCGGGACCCGCGTGCCGTCGACCGTGGCCATCACCCTGGACTGGGACAGCTGGTGGGCCATCGAGCAGCCCGCATCACCGGCCGACGTCTCCTATGTGCGCACCCTGTTCGCCTGGCACCGCGCCCTGACCTCGCTGGGACTCGCCGTGGATTTCGTCAGATCGGATGCCGACCTCTCCGGCTATCGTCTGGTTGTCGCTCCGGCGCACTTCGCTGCCAGCGATGCCCAAGTGGCGAACCTGGCTTCCTTCGCCGAGACGGGCACCCTCGTCGTGGGCTTCGGAACCGCGATCACCGACGAGAACCTGCACGTGCGTTTGGGCGGCTACCTGGGCGAACCGCTCCGGTCGGCGCTCGGCGTCTGGATCGAGGAGTTCGCGCCGCCCGCGGCCCCCGACTTGCAGAACCTGGGCATCGGAACCCCGCCACCGCTCGCGCTGGCCGGCGAGGCGTTCGGCGGCGCCGCGACCGGCACTGTGTGGGCGGAGTTCCTCAGGGTGGAGGACGCCGAGATCCTTGCGACCTTCACCGAGGGCGCACTCGGCGGCTGGCCCGTCGTGACCCGGCGTGCCACGGGTGCCGGTGCGGGCTGGTACGTGGCCACGCTTCCTGAGCCGGATGCCTTGCGCCGGTTGGCCGAGCGGGTCGCGCTGGAGGCGGGCATCGACCTGCCTGCTCCGGCGGCGACCGGTGAGCAGGTGGAAACGGTTCGCCGGGGCGGGTCCCTGTTCGTGATCAATCACGGTGAGGAGGATGCGGAGCTGGTGGTCGAGGGTACCGACGCGCTGACGGGCGCCCCGGCAGCCGGGATGCGACTGGCCCCGCAGGGAGTCGCGATCATCTACCCCACGAGCGGTACTTCGGGCTGAGTGGTCCCGGCCGCCGGGATGTGCAATCAGCTTGAGGAGCCGGTCGGTGTTGCGCTGGATGACCTCGAACTCCTGGGCGATGCCGGTGTCCTCCAGGTCGAGGGCGTCCCCGATGATCTCGCCGCACCGCCGCGCGGAGCGTCTCGGAGGACACCACCAGCCGGCGGCGCTGAGTCCGGCCGTTCGCGGAGCCGACGATGACGAGCACAACCGCGACGAGCGCCGCCGCGGCCGGCGCCAGCATCAACGCCAAGTCGGCAATGCTGCCTGGCCAGCGTCCCTCACCGACGAACGATGCCCCGGCGATGGCGATGACCAGCGCCAACAGCGCGATTTGGGTGCAGAACAGGGAACGGTGCAGAACCCGGCCGCCCGGTTCGATCGAGGTGGTGCCGAGCGCGGACATGGGATCCCCTTCATCCGACATGACCGAGCGGGGTCCGGGCTCTCATCCAGTATTTTTCCGAGCATAACGGCTGGCCGCACGCCGTCGCACCGTCACCGCGCGATCGCCCGCTCGAGCTGTGCGGCGGGCCACCGCACCCGATCCGGTCGGGGTCAGGACGCGTGGACGGGAGCCGAACCCCGGCCCTGGGCGATGAGGCGCTCGAGGACCTCCGGCGAGGTGGTGTTCTCGCCGAGCCGATTGGGCTTGCCCTCGCCGTGGTAGTCGCTCGACCCGGTGATGGCGAGGCCGTATTTGACCGCCAGCA
>NZ_JAODBG010000125.1 GCF_025463825.1 Cryobacterium sp. | reverse complement strand
AGCCGACCTCCACGGCCGCGCCGCGCGCCCGCCGCCGGGGCTACGCGGCGTCCCGGCCGCTGGGCCGCACGCGCACGGTGCGCCAGGTGTCGAGGGCGATCACCCCGCCCAGGATCGCGAGCGCCAGGCAGATCGAGCCCAGCGCATCCGTGGGCCAGTGGTAGCCGAGGTAGACCCGGCTGATCGCGGCCAGGCCGACGGCCACCACGAGCACGATGCCCGCCACCAGCACGGCCGCCCAGTGCCGTCTGCGGCGGGAATAGATGAGGTAGGTCACCAGCAGCAGGAAGTTCGTGGCGCCGGACACATGCCCGGACGGGAACGAATAGGTGGTGTCGATGCCGAAGAGCATCAGGTCCACCGGCGGTCGCGCCCGCTCGACCAGCCGGGTGATCACCTGCACGAGCACCAGCCCGGTGAGCGTGCCAAGGGCCAGCAGCAACGGCCGCCACATGTGCTTCGCGAAGTATCCCCACACAACGATCGTGCCCAGGACCAGCACCGGCAGCGCCACGGGCCCGAAGCCGATGGCGAGCCCGATCATGATCGCGGTAGCGGTTCCGGTGCGGCTCTGCATCAGCCAGGCGTTCAACGGGGAGTCGATCGCGGCCACATCGTCCCGCTGCACGATGTCGGCGAGGATCACGAGAAACCCGGCGACCCCGACCACGACGAGGGCGGCAGAGAGGATGTACAGCCGGGCGCGTTCGCTCGCGGTGCGCCAGCGGTCCTCCACGATGAACTTCTCATTCAGCGCGCGCAACCGCTCCCGCTTGGACGCCGATGGCACACTCATGGGCGCCGCCGCCGCGTCGAAACTCGGATGCGTCGGTGCATGGTGTCCTTTCGGGTGGAGCAGGCCGGGAACCGGGTTCCCGGCCTTTGAGAATACTCATCCCCGGCCGGGAAAACCACACGACTCGCGGCGCCGCAGCCGAGGCCGCCCCGCCGGCCGGATGCGCCGTCGGTCCCTTTCGGTGACGCGGTCGCGGCGATACCGTGGCAGGCGTGGGACGGATGCGTTCCCCCTCCCCGGATACGGAAAGGAGCCACACCATGAGCGACACGTCGCTCGGACTTGGCGGGTACCTGCCGCCGAGTTTCTTCATGCGGAACGTCGTCAACCCGGTGGCCCGCGCCATCGGTGTTCCCACCCTCATCGTGCGGGGCCGGATCAGCGGGCGAGAGATCAACACCCCGGTCGGGCCGTTCGAATTCGGGGGCGGCACGTACGTCGTCGCCGGCCGCGGCGAGACCCAGTGGGTGCGGAACCTCCGGGTCGCCGGACGCTGCGAGTTGCGCATCCGCTGGCACCGGCAGCCGCACCTCGCCACCGAATTGCGCGGCCGCGAGCATCAGCTGGTGATGGCCGCCTACCTCGACCGCCTGGGCCGCCGGGCCGGGCCGTTCCTGGCCGACCTGCCGAACGCCGCCGACCACCCGATCTTCCGGCTGGAGCAGACCGGCCCCCCGGTTCGTGGCTGAGCAGTGACCTCCCGGGGGACTCAGCCGTCGGCCAGGCCCACCAGGCGCAGCCACGCCTCGAGGGCGCGCTCATCGAGCACCGGCGCGCGAACCGCCGCGTAGCCATCCGGCCGCACCACGAGCATGCCGGTGCCCGGCCGGTCGTCGAGCCGGTGCACGTGCACGAACGGCCCGCGCAGCCGCTCGGGCATCTCGCGGGCGCCCGCCTGCAGGAAGACGTGCACGCCGGGGGTGGCCATCAACTCGTGCGCCCGCACCCGACGGCCGTCGCAGCGCACGAGCGTGTCGGCCACCCGGGATCCGGGCCGCAGGCCCCGCCGGGCCAGGGCGCCGCGCACCGGGACCAAAGAGGCCCGCACGTCCACCGAGAGCACGCTCGTGGGGTATCGCAACCAGAACTGGGCCAGCGTGCGCACCCCGGCGGTGGTCAGCCGGCGTTGCCGGGTGAGCCAGGGCAGCAGCGGCGCGGCCGCCGGCACGAGCACCGCCCTGGCCAGCTGCGCGAACGGATGCGAGCCCGCCTCGGCCCAGTGCATCAGGCGGGTCAGCCGCAGCACGGCCAGGTCCGCGGGTCGGCGCTCCTGGGCGTAGGAGTCCAGCAGCGGCGACCGCGCTTGGGCGGCCGGTCCCGAGGCGCCGGCCGGGCCCGCCGGCACGGCTGGGCCTGTCGGCGCGGGCGGTTCTTCCGCCCGACCCGTCGCCCGCCGTGCGGCGCCCGCCGCGAACGCCAGCTTCCAGCCCAGGTTCACCGCGTCGTGGATGCCCGCGTTCATGCCCTGTGCGCCCGCGGGCGAGTGCACGTGCGCGGCATCCCCCGCGATGAACAGCGGCCCACGGCTGAACCGGCTGGCGATCCGGTGTTGCAACCGAACGCGCGCCGACCAGGCGACCGCGTCGACGTGGGTGGGCAAGCCGCTCTCGTCGAGCAGCCTCTGCAGTTCCTCCGCTGGCACCGGCGGGGCGGGCTGGCCGAACGGTTCCCGCACAGCGCCCGCCCGGTGGGTGGCGAGCATCCGCCAGGTGGCCCGCTCGCCCCGGTTGAAGAGGATCACCAGGCCGCGCCGGCCGACGACGACGTGCACCACCTCCGGTTCGAGGGTCACCGGCGGGGCCGGCGGCAGCGGCGGCCCGAGCTCGAGGTCGGCGATCACCGCATCTTCGGCGAAGTCGCCGCCAAGCCAACCGCCGACCGATCGGCGCACCAGGCTGGCCGCGCCGTCGCAGCCCACCAGGTAGCGGCAGAGCAGGTTCTCGTCCGCCTGGCCGTCGCCGCTGCGAAGCAGCGCCCGGGCGCCGCCGTGCCGCAGCCGGGCCAACCGCACCAGCTCGGTGCCCCGCTCTACGATCACGCCCCGCTCGGCCAGCGCCGCGGCCAGCACCGCCTCCGCATCGGCCTGCCGGATCAGCAGCAGGTGCGGGAATTCGGTGCCGGGCAGGTCGAGTTGCTCGATCGACACCGGCACCACCTGGGTCTTGAGGTGCAGCCGGGCGGACGGCGACGCGTCACCGCGGGCGAGCAGCGCATCCGTCACCCCCAGCGGACGCAACAGCTCGAGGGTGCGCGGATGCATCACGGTCGCCCGGGACGCCCGGAACGGAACGCTCCGCCGCTCCACGATGCGCACCCGGGCGCCGAGGGCGTGGGCCTGCAGGGCAACGGTGAGCCCGGTGGTGCCGGCACCGACCACCAGCACGTCCACGTCGAACTCGGTCATCCGGGTTCGCGCACCCGGCCCTTCACCGAGATGGGCTCGGCCGGTCGCCACCAGTCGGGGCCGGTGGCGACCCGGGTGCTGCCGTACGCGCCCGGGTCACGCAGGAACTCCTCCCGGCGCATCCCCGGCAGCACCCGGTAGTGGATCGACCCGGGCACACTGCACAGGGCAAGCACCCGCCACAGCGAGCGGGCGTAATTCTCGGCCTGCTCGGCGCCGTCCCACTGGTACACGCCGCGGTAGGCGCCGTGCTGGTCGTGGGTGAGCCACAGCTTGGAGACGAAGCCGGAGAAGCCCGCGAGCAGGGGCGTGTTGAGGATGCTCTCGATGCGGAACAGTCGGTGCTGCAGCCGTCCGTTGAGCGCCCGTAACCGAAACGCCACGATGAGCACCGCCGGTTCGTCGATGTCGTCGGTTTCCACGACGGTTTCGCGATACACGGTGGTGCGGGAACCGTCCGCGAACCGCAGCTGCCGGCCCACGTTGCCCCTCGGCAGGTGGATGCGCCGCGCCGCCAGCAGTCCGGCGACGCGGACCACACTGGCGGCCACGGCCGGAGCCGCTGCGATGGCGGGGTGCGGGGGCTTGTCGGCGAGATCGTCGGCGCTGGCGGCGGCGGGGCCGGTCGCGGCGGGGCCGGTCGGCGCGGTCGCGGGGATGCTGCCCCTCCGGTCGGTGGGTTGGTCGGTCACGGTTTTCCTCCCTCGGCGCAGCCGGGGCTGGGGTGCCAGCCTGCGCGAATGCTGCCAGCATAGGCAGCCCCAGCAGGGCTGGGAAGAGCGCCCCGAGCGCGCTCCCCGGCGAACGCCCCGGCGTCAGGGCCCGCGTCCCCGCGGCACGTGACTGTCCCCACGGCACGTGACTGTCCCCACGGCACGAGTCAATCCCGGCGGCACGTGTTGCAACCAGCGCCGCGAGGCGTAAGGAGTGCCGTGAGGTGTAACGGGTGCCGCGAGCGCATCGGCCCTCCGCGAGCGCATCGGCCCTCGGCGAGCGCAGGTGCGTGCGCACCCGGCCGGGCGGCCGGCGGGCCGCGGGCACCCGCGTCCGTGCCAAGCTTGACGCGGTGCGCCCGACGCGAGCCAGCCAGCGTGCACGGCCGGCCCACCGGATACACCACCCCACCGCCCTCTGAGAAAGCCCACCGACGCAATGATGCCACCTGCCCTCCCCAGCACCCGCCCGGCAGTGGAGCTGCGACGCGCCCGCGCCGGCGTCGGGGTGCTGTTCTTCACCAATGGCGCCCTCTTCGCCAACCTGATCCCCCGGTACCCGGCGATCAAGGCCGACCTCGGCCTCAGTAACGCCGAGTTCGGATTCGCCGTCGCTGCCTTCCCCCTCGGGGCGCTCATCGCCGGACTCGCCGCGGGCATGCTGATCCGCCGGTTCCGGTCGTCCCGGGTCGCGCTGGTCGGCACGATCCTCACCGCGGTCGGACTGCTCCTGGCCGGAATCGCACCGGGCTGGGGAGCCCTGGCGGCCGGCATCTTCCTGGCCGGCGCGATGGACTCGATCACCGACGTCGCCCAGAACTCGCACGGCCTGCGCGTGCAGCGCCTCTACAAGCGGAGCATCCTCAACTCGTTCCACGCGGTCTGGAGCATCGGCGCGGTCACCGGCGGCCTGCTCGGCGCTGCCGCCGCCCAGCTTGAGGTGCCTCGGGGCTCGCACCTCATCGTTTCGGCGGTCACCTTCAGCCTCTTCGCCCTGGCGGCCTACCGGTCGCTGCTGCCCGGCGCCGAACCGGCCGAATCCGTCGAGACAACGGACACGAACCTTCCTGCGACCGCTACCACCACTCCGGCCCGCTTCCTCGGCCGCATGGCGAAGTGGCTCGTACTCGGCGCCCTTGTGGTCATCGCCGCCTCCGGCGCCCTGGTCGAAGACACCGGCGCCACCTGGTCTGCTATCTTCCTCTCCGGCACCCTCGGCGCATCCGCCCTGGTCGCCGGGTTCGGGTTCATTTCCCTGCAGGGCATGCAATTCATCGGGCGGATGCTCGGCGACCGGTCCGTGGACCGGTTCGGCCAGCGCGCCGTGGCCCGCACCGGCGGCGCCATCGTGTTCCTGGGCATGGGCACGGCGCTCGCATTCCCCTCCCTGATCGGGGTCATCGTGGGCTTCGGCCTGGCCGGGTTCGGCGTCTCCACGCTCATCCCGGCGGCGATGCACGCCGCGGACGAACTGCCCGGCTTCCGGCACGGCACCGGCATCACGATCGTGGCGTGGCTGCTGCGGCTGGGCTTCCTGGTGGCGCCGCCCCTGGTCGGGGCCATCGCCGACCTCTCCGAGCTGCGCTACGGCCTGCTCATCGTGCCGCTCGCCGGCCTGTTGGTGGTGCTGTTCGCGCCGGTTCTCGCCACCCGGGTTCGTTCCGGTGCCGCGGATTCCTCCCCGCGCGACGAACCGGAGCTCGCCGCCGCACCCTGACGACCGCGTCCTCGGCCTACCGCCAGAAGAACATCATTTCCAGGAGCGCCTCGCCCATACCCGCGAACCGCTGTGCAGTTCGTGCCGCCCAACGGCGCAGCAGCTCTCGCAGCCGCTGCCACTGACTCATGCCCGGGTCGCTCATAGCCGAAGCCTAGGCGTTCAGTGTGTTCCAAGCGCACACGCTTACACTCGACGGATGACCACGACACCTGCCGCCACCGACGCCCGCCTCACCATGTTCGGCGCCGAGTGGTGCCGCGACTGCCGCCGTTCGAAGAAGCTGCTCGATGGCCTCGGCGTCGAGTACGACTACGTCGACCTGGAGAGCGTGCCGGACGGTGCCGACCGGGCTTTGGCCATCAGCGGTCGCACCCAGATCCCCGTGATCGTCTTCGCCGATGAGAGCCACCTGGTCGAGCCCAGCGACGCCGACGTGCGCGCCAAGCTCACCGCGCTCGGCACCATCTAGCAGGCGACGACCCGAAGAGGGCTGCCGAAGGGGGCACTGACGGGAACTCCCACGACTCGGGTCCGTGGCGTTGACTGGGATCAACACCGCGAGCACGCTTGTCGAAAGGACCACCGGCATGGATTACCGCCTCCTCGGACGCACCGGAGTCGAAGTCAGCCCCCTGTGCCTGGGCACCATGATGTTCGGCGCCTGGGGCAACCAGGATGTCGCCGACTCGATCCGCGTCATCCACCACGCCCTGGATGCCGGCATCAATTTCGTCGACACCGCCGACGTGTACTCAGGTGGCGGCTCCGAAGAGATCGTCGGGCAGGCCCTGAAGGGACGCCGGGACGACGTGGTGCTGGCCACCAAGTTCTTCATGCCATGGGCGAGGGCCCCAACCAAAGCGGTGGGTCACGCAAGTGGATCATGCGCGCGGTGGAGGACTCGTTGCGCCGGCTCGACACCGACTACCTCGACCTCTACCAGGTGCACCGGCCGAGCACCACGATGGACGTCGAAGAAACCCTCGGCGCCCTGACCGACCTGGTCCGCCAGGGCACGGTGCGCTACATCGGCTCGTCGTCGTACTCCGGCAGCCAAATCGTCGAAGCTCAGGTCGCTTCCCGGGACCGCAACCTCGCGCGGTTCGTCACCGAGCAGCCGCCGTACTCGATTCTGGTGCGCGGCATCGAAGCGGATGTGCTGCCCACCACCCAGCGCTACGGCAGGGGCACGCTCACCTACAGCCCGCTGGCCGGCGGCTGGCTCTCCGGCAGGTGGCGCAAGAACGCCGCGCCCACCCCCACGTCGGCCGCCCGGCCCAGCGCCCGCTTCGACATGTCCAGCGTCGCCAACCAGCAGAAGCTCGAGGTGGTTGACGCCCTCGCCCAGGTCGCCGAGGAGGCCGGGATGACCCTGATCGAGCTGGCGATCGCCTTCGTGATCAACCGCCCCGGGGTCACCTCCGCGATCATCGGCCCGCGCACGATGGAGCAGCTGGACTCGCAGCTGCGGGCGGCCGGTGTCACCCTGTCCGCGACATCCTGGACCGCATCGACCAGCTCGTGGCCCCGGGCGTCACGCTGAACCCCGACGACTACAGCTACGGTGCCACGGAGCTCGCCCTTGCGGCCCGCCGCCGCTGACACCGGCCAAGCGGTTGTGTCATCGCGGCACCCCGAGGGTCTCGGCCAGAGCGGCCAGGGCCGCCGCTTCCGGATCGCTGACCAGCCGTGAGTGCCGGTGCGCGCCCGGTTCCGGTTCGATCCCCGCCAGCTTTTCGGCCAGCCGGTAGAGCCAGGCCCTGAACGCGGAGTGCATCGCCGGCGCCCGGATGCCGACAAAGTGCAGGGCCTGGGCCAGCTCAGCCAGCAGCAGGGCGGGGCTATCGTCCCCGCCGCCGATGCTGCCCAGGTCGCGGCCGAGGACATCGGCCCTGAGGTCCGCTGCAATCTCCTTGATCAGTGGCAACCCATCCGACCGAGCTCCTTCGAGGGCCACCGCTTTCTCCGCGGTGAGCATCTCCCGGAAGATCTCAATCGGCCCGCTGGGAGTGACTCCGACCATGTACATGCCCACGAGGAACGGGGCCGCCCGCACCACCTGCCACTCATCAGCACTGAACGCGTCCTTGATCACCATCTGAGCTCCTCATCGGGCACCGGAGCCGAGGGTCGGCCGCGCGGCCTCCGACGCCGGGGCGGCCCTGTCGTCACCCGGACCGCCCGCCGTGCCTGCAACGCTACGCCTGCGCTTCCCCGACTCGAAAGCCCCGTGCGGTCAAGCGCATCCGCTCTGGAGCCGCCGGCCGGCTGTCGGCGAGCAACGCCACAACCGCCCGCCGGCGCATCCGCCCGCCCCATGGATGCCCGTTGATCCGCACCGGCCCCGGGAGTACCGTATGAGCCATGACACCCGCCACCCCGAACGGGGCACAGCACGCGGCCGGACCGGCTCGCACCCGGCAACGGGCGCTCACGTGAGGCCTCGGTCACGCCGTCTTCGGTGACCCGCCCAACCCAATTGGCACCACTCCGCGCACCGGTAGTCTTCACCCGGGGGTACAGATGATCACCGCAGATCAGCACACGAGCGAAGCCGACGGGCTGGAGATTTTCGACGACGTGCACGAGGTGCGATCGGAGGCCGCGGCCTACACGGTGGCGCAGGTGGTGATCGCTGTGCTGGGCTACTCGCTGATCCTCGGGATCGCGGTGGTGGTCATCGTCAAGGGCGTCGAGCTGCTCTGGCCGGTACTTTTGTTCGTCGTCTTTCCGTCGATCATGAGTTTCATCGGCGCACTCGGCTAATCCGATCCGGTGCCGGGCACCCTGACCGCGCTGCCGGTCGGGCTACCGCACCAAGGTCGCCCGCCATTGCTCGTACCGGGACTTGCCCCGCAGCCCCCAGAGCAGCCGCACCGGCGCGGGCAGGTGCTCGTGCTGCCACTCGTAGCCGCCGTCCGGCTGGGCAGCCAGGATGACACCGAGCGAGATGAACATTTTGCCCTTCGGCGTGGACTTGCGACCGTGCTCGGAGAGCGCGTCGACCTCCTTCGGCGTGATGACCGTCTCCATCACCGGCACGATGTTCGCCTCTTCGTCGGGCAGGTGCAGGGCGAGCGCGGCGTTGATGCCGTCCAGGGCGGCGGTGACGGATGCGGCATCGCCCACGCGGCCGCTCGCCCGCCAGACCGGCAGTCGTTTGTCGAGCTCCTCGAGGTGCACGAGCATCTCGGCGTGCTGCTTCTTCATGCGTGCCACGTGCGCGGCGCAGGACGGAGCGCGGCTCTCCAGCCGGCCCCACAGCATGGTGTCCTCGCCCTCGTGGTGTGCGTGCAGTCCGACCGAGAGCATGGCGAGGTAGTCGCCGACGATGTCGGCCTGGGCCGCGTCGTTGTCGGCGACCGAGGCGACGAGCTCCGGCGCCTCGCCGAAGCCGGCCCGGGACATCCGGTGGATCTCGGCCATCCCCCTGCCGTCACAGGTCTTCACCGGGTCGGCACGGGGGCCGTCGTTCGGGCTGTCGCCGCTGGACGGCAACGCTGTGGCAGGCATGGGGCCTCCTTCGTGGAGACTCGTCGCTAGGACTGTAGCCGCGCGCCGGGCGGCCATCAAGGGCAGCGCGGATGGGCCGGTGGTGCGCTACGCGGGTCAGGCGCCGGTACGCGGGTGGCACGCCACCCGCGAAGCGGCGCCGCACCCGCGCAGCGGCCAGATCCGGTCCCGCCGCCCGCCGGGCGCCGCGCACCCCGCCACCGGGACGGTCCGCCGTCGGGCGGGTCCGCTACCATGCCACTACGACCAGGGGCACGCGGTCCCTAGTACGACATTAGGAGCAGACCATGGAGCTGACCGGCCGCGACGTCGACGCGTACCTCGCAACCTTGGACGGCCCGACGCCGACTCGATCCGGGCGCTCGACGCGATCATCGCCGAGTTCCCCTCCGGGGTCACCCGGGAACTGTGGGAGGGCATCCTCTGGGGCGGCACCGAGCAGCAGATCATCGGCTACCGCCACATCGTGATCGCCCGCCGCGGCAAACCCACCGTGGAATGGTTCGTCGTGGGCCTGGCCCGGCAGAAGAACCACCTCAGCGTCTACATCAACGCCTCGAAGGATGACAAGAACCTGATCCAGCACTACAAGGGCCGGCTCGGCAAGGTCAAAATGGGTGCCGCCGCGCTCAACTTCGCCTCGATCGAGTCCCTCGAACTGGATGCGTTCCGCGCCCTGCTGCAGGACGCCGCCCGCCTCACGCCCGACGCCACCTGACGCTGCGACCGAACCCCGGCCGTCCGCACCCATCCCGTGCATGGCTCCTGCTATTTCTGCTCCGACACCGACGGATGCCCGGAATTCCGGGCCGCGGACCTGGCCGTCCCAGAAATTGCAGGAGCTATGCTCACGGGCCGGGGGCGGGGACGGGCGACACAGTCACCACGGCTGCCGCCGCGGCCGGCACCGGCGCCGCGGGAGCACCGGACCCAGCCAGCCCCGCTCCGGCCCGGGGCGTGCCGCGCCGCGACCCGCGCCGGCGGCTCGACGCTCCCCCGCGCCCGTAGACCAGCCACATCGTGAAGCCCATGATGATCATCAGCAGCACCGTGTACACGAAGGTGATCGACATGGCGTCGAGGTTGTTCTCCCCCTCGGTGCTGGCCCGAATCGCCAGACCCAGCGGTTCGTAGAGCGGGTGGTAGAGGAACACGGCGGTGTCGTAGTCATCCAGCAGGCTGTTGAAGTTCAACGCGGTGATGGCCGCCGCGGTGGGCAGCACCAGCGGCACGAGCACCGTGCGCAGCGTGAACAGCGGGCCGGCGCCCAGGATGCGTGCGGCGTCCTCGAGCGATTCGGGAACCGACGCGAACGCCGCCTTGAGCAGCCGCAGGGTGAAGGGGATCTTGATGATCACATACGCCACCAGCAGCAGCAGTGTGGTGCCGGTGAGCACCTGCCCGCCGATCAGCGGGTTGGGCCGGTCGAAGGTCATCACCAGCGCCAGCGCGATGAGGATCGTCGGCAGGATCCACGGGATGTGCAGCAGGTACTCCAGCAGCGCCGTCACCGGGTTGCGGTGCTTCTGGAACACCCGGGCCACGAACAGCATGCCCAGCACCACGATCAGTGACGCCAGGGCGCTGTAGACCACGCTCACCACGAACGGTTTGAGCACCGCTGGGGTGCCGAACACGGTGGCGTAGTTGGCCAGCGTGAACGCGTCCCAGGTGATGGTGCCGGTGCTGATCGCGGTGGACTCCAGGAACGAGAACAGCACGATCAACAGCACCGGCAGCGCGTACACCACGAACAACACGTACGCGGCCACGTGCACCAGCGCGTTCGCGAGCGGATTGCGGATGCGCTGCTTCTGCAGCGGCGTGGCCACCTTGGCCACCGAGAAGTAGGTGCCGCTCTTCTCCACCCGGTTCATCATCGCCAGCAGCACGATGGTGGCCAGGCCCAGGATGATCGCCAGCAGCGCCGCCAGGTCGCGGGAGCCGCTGCTCTTGGAGAAGGTGAGGATCATCGGGGCGATGGTCTGGAAGTCGGTGCCGCCGAGCACCAGCGGCGCGGTCAGCGCGCCCAGGCCGGTGAGGAAGGTGAGCACGGTGACCGCGAAGATCATCGGCCGCAGCGCCGGCAGCACGATGCGCCAGAGGATGCGCCAGGTCGAGGCGCCCATATTGCGGGCCGCTTCAATGGTCTGGTAGTCGATCTTCGCCAGCGACGAGCCCAGGAACAGCATGTGGTTCGTGGTGGTGGCCAGGGTCATCACGACGACCACGGCGAAGTAGCCGGAGAACCAGTTCGGGTCGATGTCGGGAAACACCTTGAGCGCCGCGTTGGTGATGAACCCGTTCTTGCCGTAGATGAAGTTGTAGCCGGCGGCCAGCACGATGCCGCCGTAGATCAGGGTGGTGGCGTAGCCCAACCAGAGCACCCGGGAGCCGCGGATCTTGAAGTAGTCGGTGACCAGCACGATGAAGATGCCGACCACGTTCACCGTCACGGCGAGGGTCGCGGCGAGCGCGAAGCTGTGCCACAGGCTCTTCAGCGCCCGTTCGGAACTGACCAGCTTCTCCAGGGCCCGGACGCTGATTTTGCCCTCCGGGAAGAAGGTGCTGATCAGCAGGTTGGCGTTCGGGAGGACGAGGAAGGTGGCCACGAACCAGACCAGCACGACGAGCACGATGACGACGAGCGGGGACCGGAGCATGGCCCGCCACGATGAGTTGCGCATCCGGGACCCCTAGTACTGCAGGATCGCGGTCGGGTCGATGTACAGCGTCGCGGCGGCGCCGGCCACCAGCGGCTGCGCGCCGCCCTCGGGCACCAGCGCGCGAATACGGCTGCCGTGGCTGTCGATCGTGTACGTGCTGTGCGAGCCCTGGTAGACCCGGTCGGCGATCACTCCGTCCAGCCGAACGGATGCGCCGTGCGCCGGCTCTGCGAGCGCCACCTTCTCCAGGCGCAGGTAGGAGCTCTTGTCCGCAGCCAGGGTAATGCCGCCGGCGTGCCGGATCTGCTGCATGAACTCGCTCGTGAGCCGGTTCATCGCGCCCACGAACGTGGCGACGAACTCGGTGGCCGACCGGTTGTAGATGTGCTCGGGGGTGCCCACCTGTTCGACGACGCCGTGGTTGAACACGGCGATCCGGTCGCTCATGGTGAGGGCTTCCTCCTGGTCGTGGGTGACGTAGACGGTGGTGATGCCCAGCTCCCGCTGCAGGTTCTTCAGCTGCTCGCGCAGCTGCACCCGCAGCTTGGCGTCGAGGTTGGAGAGCGGTTCGTCCAGCAGCAGGATGCGCGGCTTGAGCACCAGGGCCCGGGCGATCGCCACCCGCTGCTGTTGCCCGCCGGAGAGTTCGGAGACGTTCTTGGCCAGCTGCTCCTGGGTCAGCTCCACCTGTGCGGCGATCTCGTCGACGAGCCGGTCGGTTTCGGAGCGACCGGTCTTGCGCACCTTGAGGCCGAACGCGATGTTCTCCCGCACGCTCATGCTGGGGAACAGGGCGTAGTTCTGGAACACCATGCCGACGCTGCGCTTCTCGCTGGGCAGCGTGGTGGCCGCCTTGCCGTCGATGTAGATCTCACCCGCGCTGGGTTCGATGAACCCGGCCAGGGTGCGGAGCGCGGTGGTCTTGCCGCAGCCCGACGGGCCGAGCAGGGTGAAGAACTCACCCTGCCCGACCTCGAGGTTCAGCTTCGGAATGGCGATGTGGTCGCCGAAGGTCACTTCGATGTCGTCGAACCTGATCATCATGATGCTTTCTGGTGCGGTTATCGGCCGAGTCGGTGACCGGCAGAGTCGGGTAACGGCGGCTTCGGGTGCCGCCCGGGTCGGATGCGGGCCTGCGGCGCGCGGGCCTGCGGCCTGCGGGCTACGGCAGGTACTCGAGCTCGGTCTTCTCGACCCAGGCGCCGATGTTCTCGCGGGTGAGGGCGTAGTCGATATCCTGCTTGGGCAGCGACTCGATGAGTTCCACCACCTCGGGCAGTGCCTCGGCGCGGGCGCCCTCGTTCACCGGGTACGACGCGAACTCGGCCGCGAACGCGCCCTGGGTCTCGGCGCTGCCGAACCAGTCGATAAATTCCTCCGCGGCATCCTGACGCGGGGTGCCGGCGATCACGGCGATCTGCTCGGTCACGTAGGGCACGCCATCCGCCGGGCTGATCACGCCGGTCTTGGTGCCATATTCGGCGTCGCGGCTGGTGATGCCGCTGGACGGCAGCACGCCGAAGTCCACGTCGCCGCGGGTCATGCGGGCGTACAGGTCGGTGCCCTCCTCGGCGGGTGAACCGTGCGCGAAGTAGCCTTCCACCTGCTCCCAGCCCTCGTCGGAGACGCCGAGGTCACCGTCTTCGTCGAGGTACGGCGCCAGCAGGCCGGCGAGCACCAGCTGCGGGGTGGCCTGTCCGAGCGCGGTGTTAACTTCGTAGCGACCGTCGTAGGCGGAGTCCTCCCACAGGTCGGCCAGCTCGGTGGGGGCGTCGGCTTCGGGGGTCTTGTTGGTATCGTACACCGTGACGATGGCCTGCTCCACGAGCGGCCAGAACACGCCGTCCTCCGGGTCGCCGGACTCCTGGTCGACCTCGGCGGACCAGGCCGGCTCGTACGCCGTGACGGCCTCTTCGGACTTGAGGGTCTCGAAGAACATGTTGTTCAGCCCGAACACCACGTCGCCGACGGGGTTGTTCTTCTCGGCCACGATGCGGTTGGCCAGGTCGGCGCCGCCCAGGCCGACGATCTCGATGTCGAGGCCGGCTTCCTTCGCCTGCGCGGTCACCCATTCGCCGCGGCCGTCGGAGTTGGAGTTCGTGTAGACGATCAGGGTGCCGCCGGCGTCGCCGCCGCCCTCGGAGCCGCCGGACTCCGCCGAGGCGCAAGAGGCCAGGACCATGGTGCTGAGGATGATGGTGGCGACTGAGGCTGTCGTGAAGGTGCGCTTATGCAATTGAGTTCGTCCTATTCCAGGCCGTGAACGCGTTATCGGCGCTCACCGGCCGTATCTGCTGTGTCGGCAATCGTCTCTTCACGTTAGGTCGGCGTGAAACACGCCCCGTACCGATCGAGCGACTGTTCGCCCCGTGTTTGCCTGCTGTACATCAGCGGATGCCGTGGGGCACGCCGCCGGTCGAACCCAGCGAGCCGCGACGGTGTCGGCGGTACTCGCCGGGGATCTACTCACCCGGGATGTCGGCGCCTGACGGCCCGCCACTGGAACGCTGCTACAACCCGAGCGACTCTGCTCATTTATGTCTCCCCAAAACGAATATCGTCCTCCCACGTTATGGGGTCACCCGGATTCTGTATGTCCCCCTAAATGAGGACCTCGTCATCCGACGGTCAGCGCGACCTGCAGATCGGTGCACGCGTGGTTCAGGCGATGGCACGCATCGGTACAGGTCACCCAGGCGGGGTAGAGCTCCGCCATCCGTTCACACGCCGCGGCGGACGCCGCGCAGGCTTCCACACACGCGTCCAGGACGGCGATCGCCGCTGCGCGGTTGGTGCTCGTCGTCCAGGACAGCACCCGAATCGTCACGAGTCCGACCTCCACACACTCCAGATCGGCCAGGAAGCAGGCGGTGATGTCGCCATCGCCCGTCAAACCCAGACACGCGTCCGCGCAGCTCTCGCTCACGTCGATCAGCTCGTCGCAGGCGGATTCGCAGGTGCGAATCCGCTCCTGGATCAGAGTGTCCGTCACGTCGTCGTGCAGCATGAGAGTCACGATAGCGCGACAAGGTGGTCCCTCCCAGCCCGGTGCGGCGCGCCGCCCGGCAGGCGATCCGCAGCACATCGGCCTTCTCGTCTCCGGTTTACGGACGTAGACCCCGGTCGAAGCCCTGCCCCAGGTACGCGAGTTGATCGGGAGGGCAAACGTGAGGACACTCGGGTGAGTGAGTACCGACATTGATGATGAAGAAACCGTCCGTCAGATTGTGGAACGACTGCAGAAGAAGTTCCCCGACGTTCCGCGGGATGAGATCGAGCGCGTGGCCCAAACCGAGTTCGACGCCCTCGCCGGCCGGCCGGTGCGGGATTACCTCACCATCCTGACGGAGCGCGCGGCGAAGAAACAACTCAAGAAGGCCACCCCTCGTTGATACCCAGTCCTTGGTGAGGCGCCCGATTTCGGTGGTTTCGCCGTTCTCAGAGCCGGACGGGAAAAGCGGTGCGGCGCCCGCATAGCGTGAGCAGCAGGGCGATCAGCCCGAAGCCGATCATGATGACCGGCAGCACCAGCCCGTCGAAGCGCGTCAGCACGGCGGCGCCCAGGATCCCGGCGAGGAAGATGGCGACGTTGAACGCCACGGGCAGGAACGAGTTCGCGACATCGGAGTCCCGGCCGCCGGCGGTGGTGAGGGCGGCCTGCAGCTGGGCGGATGCGCCGCCGAAGGTGATCCCCCACAGCACGGTGGCGACGATGATCGCCGGCGTCGACGTGTGGCCAACGAGAAGGGTGAGCGCGGCCGCGATGAACAGGAGGACGCTGCCGTGCAGCAGCGGACGCGGGTGGCGGTCGAGTAACGCTCCGGTGAGGACGATGCCGGCGATCGACGCGACACCGAAAAGGAAGAGTTGCAGGTCAACGCTGAGAGCGGTCCCGGTCGCCCGCAGGTACGGGGAGATGTAGGTGTAGATGGTGTTGTGCGCCGACATCCAGGTGAAGATCACGGCCAGGATCACCGCGATCCCGGGGAGGCGGAACACCCGCCCCACGGGAAGCCGGGATCGTCCGGGCTGCCCGGCGGCGTCGGGGGCGATCAGCGCGATGAGACCCCCGGCGACGAGGGCGACCACGGTGAGGCCGACGAACGCCCACCGCCAGTCGAAGGTGGTGCCAAGCCAGGACCCCAGCGGGGTGCCCAGCGCGAAGCCGACGGGCGCGCCGGTCGACACGATCGACAACGCCAGCCCGGCCCGGCGGGGCGGGCTGATCACGCGACCGTACGCGGCGAGCATCCCCCAGATGACCCCGGAGAAGGCACCGGCCACGAACCGGGACCCGAGCGACAGAGCCACGTCGCCGGAGAGGGCGGTGACGCTGTTCGCCAGGATCAGGCCGCCGATGGCCGCGAGCAGCAGCGGCTTCCGGCGCATCCCGCGGGTCAGGGTGATCGCGGGAATGGTGACGATGACCGTGCCGAGGGCGTAGGCGCTGACGAAAAGACCCACGGTGCCTTCGCTGGTGCCCATGCCGGCGGCGATGACCGGCAACAGGCCGGCGGGCATGGTCTCCATGGCGACGAGCACGAAGCCGATGACCGCGAGCGCGGCCAGTGTGGCGACGGGCAGTCGGTGGGCCGTGGCGGTGCCGACCGGTTGCTGAGCAGAGGTGATGGTGTCCACGAGGTTCCTTCGATTGGGCAAGTCGTTGGTCCAGTCAAGGCGGGATGCGGCGCGGGAGGGAGTTCCCATCGAAGGGTGTACCAGCAGGGGACCCCAACCGGCAGCGCGGAGACGTACGCTCGATGACATGGAGAACCGATCCGAAGTGCGCGAGTTCCTGATGTCGCGGCGCGCGAAGGTCACCCCGGAACTGGCCGGGCTTCCAGACGGTGCGAACCGTCGCGTGGCCGGCCTTCGTCGCACGGAGGTGGCGACGCTGGCCGGCGTCAGCGTGGAGTACTACGCCAAGCTCGAGCGCGGCGCGATCGCCGGCGCATCCTCGTCGGTTCTGGAAGCCATCGCCCGCGCCCTCCAGCTCGACGACACCGAGCGCACCCATCTCTTCGACCTCGCGCGGGCCGCCGATGGGATCCCGTTGTCTGGCCGGCCACGGCGGCGGGCGAGCAAGAACGCGGCGAACCGGCCCAGCCTGCAGTGGGCGCTCAGCGCGATCACCGGCGGGATCGCGTTCGTGCGCGACCAAAACCAGGACATTCTGGCCACAAACGAGTTGGGTCGCGCCTTCTATTCGCCCCTGATCGGGGACGGCGGTCGCACCCCCAACCTCGCCCGGTTCCAGTTCCTCGACCCGGCCTCCCGGGAGTTCTACCCGGACTGGGACCTGTTTGCCGAGATGTGCGTGGCGATCATGCGCACCGAGGCCGGCCGCGACCCGCACGACACCGCACTCCAAGCCCTCGTGGGCGAATTGTCCACCCGCAGCGACACCTTCCGGAAGCTCTGGGGCGCCCACGACGTGCGCACGCACGGTTCGGGGACCAAACGGTTCAACCACCCCGTGGTCGGCGAGCTCACCCTCGCCTACGAAGGGCTCTCCATCGCCGCGGACCCCGGCCTCACCCTCCTGATCTACACCGCCGAACCCGGCTCCCCCAGCGCCGATCGCGTGAAACTGCTCGCCAGCTGGTCGGCCTCCAGCGTCACGGCCGACTGAGGGGTTCTCCCGGCGACGACGCGCGCAGAGCGGCCGCGGGCGCCGGCGTGGCAGTCTGATGGCATGGAAAAGGTATTGGGAGTCGGCGGCTACTTCCTGCGAGCCAAGGATCCGGCGGCCTTGAGCGCCTGGTACCGGGAGCACCTGGGCCTGGGCGCCGACGAGAACGACCTCTGGCATCAGGAAGCAGGGCCAACGGTGTTCGCCGCTTTCGACTCGGACACCGACTACTTCGGCTCGATGAACCAACAGACCATGCTTAATTTCCGGGTCAGCGACCTGGCCGCGATGCTGGCGCAGCTACACGCGCTCGGCGCGGATGTGGCGGCAGAAACCCAGGACATGGACGGGATCGGTCGGTTCGGCTGGATCACCGACCCCGAGGGCAACCGCATCGAGCTGTGGCAGCCCGCATGACCGGGCTGGGTCCGGCTCCGCGGGACGGGGTGCCGCGACGACCCGATCGGTAGATACTGTCTGGGCCCGGGAGAGCCTCCGCGGCGCGAAAGAGAGCAGGCACATCGATGTCCCCTGACTCCGCCGAAATCCGGTCGCTCGCGGCCGAAGCGTTCACCTACCTCTACCCCCTCGTCATCATGGATGTGACCCGGCTGCAGCTCACCGCCGGCACGGCGATCGGGCACAGCCCGCCCAACACCTTCGCGCACATGGCCGCGTTCCCGCCCGCGCAATTCCGCGAGGTCGTGCGCCCCAACTTCGACACCCTGTACTCGATTGCCTGGCTCGACCTCTCCGACGGCCCCGTGGTCATCCACGTGCCCGACACGGCCGGGCGGTACTACCTCCTGCCGATGCTGGGCATGTGGACGGATGTCTTTGCTGTCCCCGGCCAACGCACCACGGGTACCGGGGCGCAGTCTTTCGTGATCGTCCCGCCGGAATGGCGGGACGAGATAGCGCCGGACGCGGTACGGATCGACGCGCCGACCCGGTTCGTGTGGGTGATCGGTCGCACGCAGACGAACGGACCGGCCGACTACGACGCCGTGCACGCCGTGCAGGCAGGGTTCTGGATCCGCGCCCTCGCCGGCGGGCAGCCCCCAACCGACCGGGACACGAGCGCCGCGCCCGCCGGCCTGGACCTGTCCGTGGAGCCGCTGCGGCTGGTCAACTCGTTGGATGCCGAACAGTTCTTCGGCTATGCCAACCGGCTGCTGCAGGCGCATCCGGCCCACATCACCGACTTCTCGGTGCTGGCCCGCATCGCCCGGATCGGGGTGCGCGCCGCCGATGGGTTCGACCCGGCGCCCCTCGGCACCGGAGCCGTCGATGCACTGAACGACGGTCTCCGCGACGCACTGGCCGACCTCACCGCGCGCATCCCGTCGGTGGGCGCCATCGTCAACGGCTGGGAGATCATCCGGACACGATCGGTGTCTACGGCACCTTCTATGCCAAACGAGCCGTGGTCGCGATGGCGGGCCTCGGCGCGAATCCGCCCGAGGACGCCGTCTACCCGATTGCCGTGGCCGATGACCACGGCGACCCGATCGTGGGCGAGAAGAACTACGTGCTCCACTTCGACCATGACCAGCTTCCGCCCGTCGATGCGTTCTGGTCCGTCACCATGTACGACGCGGAAGGGTTCCAGGCCGCCAACGAGCTTAACCGGTTCGCGATCGGGGACCGGCACGCGTTGACCTACGGGCCGGACGGATCGCTGGACCTCTACATCCAGCACGCGAACCCCGGGCCGGATGACGAATCCAACTGGCTCCCGGCGCCGTTCAGCGCCCTGGGCATCACGCTGCGCCTCTACGCGCCGAGGCCCGAGGTGCTCGACGGAACGTGGGCGCCGCCGGCGATCCGGGCCGTTCCGCAGGCCGGTGCGACGGTGCGGCAGGGCAAGGACGCGGCCGACGTGTCGTTCAGCGATACCGACTAGCACGGGCACTCGCGCTGTCCGGTCGGTGGCGCACCGCCTCCGCGACGGTGTCGCCCAGTCGGAGGTCGACGGGGCCGCCGTACCGCTGGGGCGCGGTGCGCCTCTAGACTCGGCGCGTGTGAACACCGATTGGCGATTCCCCATCATGATCGTCGCGTCCCTCGTGGAGTTCGCCGTGGTGCTGCGCCTGGTGCTCGGTGCGGACACATTCCGCCGCCGGTGGCGCGCCGTCGTCGTCGTGTCCGTCGTGGTCGTGGTGCTGGGGATGCTGTTCGGCAGATATGGCGCCCTGATCGGGTTGCCATGGTGGCTGTACTACCCCGTTCCGGCGCTGGTCACCGTGGTGCTGCCGCCGATCATATTCCGGCTGCGCCCGGCCCGCACGGCCGTGTACCTGCTGCTGGCGCTGCTGTCGGCACCGCTGATCCACGCCGTGTTCGCGTTCTTCCTCGGCTGGGACGAGTACCTGCCGTTCGTGCCGATCCCCAGCCTGGCGGGGTTGCTCGCCTAGCCCAGCGAGTCGGCTGCCGCCGGTCTCCAGATCACCCTCTTCCACGAGTTGGACGGCCCGGCGGACTGAGTTGCGGACATCCGGCCTTCGTTTCGCCGGGGAAGGCCGGATCTCCGCAACTCAGCGCCGCACCAGGGGCAGTGCTGGTCAGGAGGCGGCGAGCCTGGCCTGCTCGGCGAGCACGTCGAAGTCGGCGGGCGGCCAGGTGAGCACCATGTCGTTCAGCGTCCGCAGCAGCAGCTCCCGCACGGCCAGGCGGGCGTACCACTTGCGGTCGGCGGGCACCACGTACCAGGGCGCGAAGGCGGTGGACGTGCGCTCGAGGGCGGTCTGATACGCGGCCTGGTAGCCGGGCCAGAGCATCCGTTCGTCGATGTCGCCCGGGTTGTACTTCCAGTACTTGTCGGGACGTTCGAGCCGTTCGAGCAGGCGATTCTTCTGCTCCGCCGCGCTGATGTGCAACATCACCTTGATCACCGTGGTGTTGTCGTCGATGAGCTCCTGCTCGAACGCGTTGATCTGGTCGTAGCGTTTCTCGAGCTCCTCCGGCGGGGCGAGCTGCTTGACCTTGCCGATCAGCACGTCCTCGTAGTGGGACCGGTCGAACACCCCGATCAGGCCGGGCCCTGGCACCTGCCGGCGGATGCGCCAGAGGAAGTCGTGCTGTAGCTCGGCCTTGGTGGGCGCTTTGAACGCTACGTGGCTCACGCCCTGCGGGTCTACCGCGCCCACGACGTGGCGCACGATGCCGCCCTTGCCCGAGGTGTCCATGCCCTGCAGGATGAGCAGCACC
>NZ_JAODBG010000104.1 GCF_025463825.1 Cryobacterium sp. | reverse complement strand
GCGATGTCCTTGCCCGGAGCGAAGCCCGCGTTGCCGATCGCCTCGACGATGAGGTCGAGTGCCGCGCGGTTGTTCGGCAGGTTCGGGGCGAAGCCACCCTCGTCGCCGAGGCCGGTTGCCAGGCCCTTGCTCTTCAGCAGGCCCTTGAGGGCGTGGTAGACCTCAACGCCCCAGCGCAGGCCCTCGCTGAAGGACGGAGCGCCGAGCGGGACAACCATGAATTCCTGGATGTCGACGTCGTTGTCAGCGTGCGAGCCACCGTTGATGATGTTCATCATCGGCACCGGCAGGGTGTGCGCGTTCGGGCCGCCGAGGTAGCGGAACAGGGGCAGGTCGGCCGAGCTTGCTGCGGCCTTGGCGACGGCCAGGCTCACGCCGAGGATGGCGTTCGCGCCGACGCGCTCCTTGTTGACGGTGCCGTCGGTCTCGTTGAGGACCATGTCGATGATGCGCTGGTCAGCGGCGTCGAGGTCTTCAACGGCCGGGCCGAGCTCGTCGGTGACGGAACCGACGGCCTTGAGCACGCCCTTGCCGAGGTAACGCTTCTTGTCACCGTCGTGCAGCTCGTAGGCCTCGAAGGCACCGGTCGAGGCGCCCGAGGGAACGGCGGCACGGCTCAGCGTGCCGTCCTCGAGCAGAACCTCGACCTCGACGGTCGGGTTACCCCGAGAGTCGAGGATTTCGCGTGCAACAACTGCGTCAATAAGAGCCACAACTATCTCCTGTGTCTGTCTGTCTATCTATTTTTGGATTTCTCAGTCCGGGTGGATTTTGAGGAAGACGCCGCTGTGTTCCAGTCCGGTGATCAGTCTAGTGACCGCGCCCAGGGGGCGCTCAGGACTGAAGTCCCGAACACCTGCAGTTCATGCGCGGTTCAGTCGCCCAGCGGTTTGAAGACGAGGTCGCCCGGGGCGACGGAGTCGTCGGTCACGAACGCGAACCGGCCATAGCCGGCGGCACCGGCCCGCTCGAGGAGCGCCTTGAGGTTCTTCGTGCGCTTGTCCAGCCGCACCCGCAGCCCGTCGGCCACCAGCGCCGTCTTGAGGGCGACGAGCGCGGCCGGGTCGGCGTCCTTCTCGTGCACGAGCACAACCGCGGTGCCGGTCTCGTCGTCGGCGCCGGCGAGCAGGTCGACGATCCGTTCGAAGCCGATCGAGAAGCCGCAGGCGGGCACGTCGGTGCCGAGGAACCGGCCGATCATGCCGTCGTACCGACCGCCGCCGCCGAGCGAGTAGCCCAGGTCGGGATGGGCGATCTCGAAGATCGTGCCGGTGTAATAGCCCATGCCGCGCACCAGGGTGGGGTCGAACTCCAGGCGCACGCCGGGCAGCGCGGCGCGGAGCGAGAGCAGGTCGGCGTAGGCCGCCGCGTCGAGCCAGGCGGGCGCATCCGTGGCGTCGGGCCAGCCGGCGTCGGCGAAGCCCGCGAGGGTCCGGGCCAGGTCGGTGGTGTCGATGCCGAGGCCGCCGAGCTCGGCCACGACGCCGTCGACCCCGATCTTGTCGAGCTTGTCGAGCGTGATCAGCGCCCGTTCGGTGAGGTCGGCCGCGATGCCCCAGCTGGCGAGCATGGTGCTCAGGATGCGGCGGTCGTTGATGCGCACCGAGCAGCCGGTCACGCCCAGGTTGTCCAGCGCGGCGACGGTGGCGGTGATCAGTTCGATCTCGGCCAGCGGGCCGGCCTCGCCGATGATGTCGATGTCGCACTGCATGAACTGGCGGTAGCGGCCCTTCTGCGGGCGTTCGGCACGCCAGACCGGGGCGATCTGGATGGCGCGGAACACGGCGGGGAGGTCGGCGCGGTGGCTGGCGTAGAACCGGGCCAGCGGCACGGTGAGGTCGAAGCGGAGGCCCAGGTCGGTCAGTGAGAGCAGGTCGTCCGCCTCGGCGGCCGCAACCAGGTCGGCCGGGGCGAGGCCGCGCTTCTGCACAGCGAAGCCGAGCTTCTCGTTGTCGCCGCCGAGCCCGGAGTGGAGCCTCGCGGTGTCTTCCATGACCGGGGTCTCGATCTCGTCGAAGCCGTGGGCGGCGAAACTCTGCCGGATGACGCCCAGCGCCCTCTCGCGGTTGGCCTTGTCGGCCGGAAGGAAGTCGCGCATGCCGCGGGGAGGGGTCACTGCTGTTGCCATGCCCCCAATTCTGTCAGGTCCCCCGGGCCCGTCCCGCCCGCGCCCCCGGCGACAACTGTTCCCCGTGCGGACAAGTGGCCCCGGTGTGCCGGGTGCAATCGTCCGCAACGGGAACAGTTAGGGGCTAGAGGGCGCCGCCGGCCGCGCCGGGGGCATCCGTCTCGACGCCGCCGTCGCCGACGTTCTCGCGGGCGATGAAGTTCTCGATGTCGAAGAGGTTGTCCTTGGCGCGCTTAGCGATGGTCAGCAGGGTCGACATGGAGGCGACTTCCTCGACCTGCTCCTTGAGGAACCAGAGCATGGCCTGCTCGCCGAGGGCGTCGCCGTCGGTGCGGGCGGCGCGGAACAGCGCCTCGATCTGGCCGGTGACCTGCTGCTCCTGCGCGAGGGCCAGGGCGATGGGCTCGACGATGTTCCCGAAACCGTTGATCACGGCCGGCACGCCGGGGATGACGACCTCGAGGCCACGGTCGAGGCGGTACTGCACGAGCATCATGGCGTGGTTGCGCTCTTCAACCGACTGGCGGTAGAAGTGCGCGGCCAGCTGGGGCAGGTCCTGGCTGTCGAACCAGGTGGCGATGGAGATGTACTGCTGGGACGCGGCGAACTCGTGGCCGATTTGCTGGGTCAGGAGGGCGTTGAAGGATGTCTCGGTCATGGTCCGACGTTACCGGTCCCCCGGTCGGGGCCGCTACGCGGTGGGGAAGGCGATGACGCCGGCATCGGCCGGGTCCGCGCCGCTCTCCTGCTCCGCCGCGCGGATCTCGTCCTGCAGGTCGCGGAGAGCGGTGCGCAGCGCCCGCTCGGAGTCGAGCCCCTGCGCCTTGGCCGCCGACACGATGGCCAGCAGGATCGGGCCGAGCTCGGCTTCGCTGTCGATGGGCAGCAGGGCGGGCGGGTCCGTCTCGAGCAGGCCGATCTTCTGGGCCTTCCCGATCACCTTGTCGGCCAGGGCGAGCGCGGGCATACCCTGCGGGATGCCGTCGAGAACGCTGGTGCGGTGCGGCTTCTCGGCCGCTTTCACGTCGTCCCAACCGGCGACGACCTCATCGAGCGACTGCTCCCCGCCGCTTCCGAACACGTGCGGGTGCCGGCCGACCATCTTCCGGGTCATCCCGGCCGCGACATCCTGGATGTCGAACCCCTCCCCGGGCGTCTCGGCGGCGATGGACGCGTGGAAGACCACCTGGTAGAGCACGTCACCGAGTTCCTCGAGCAGGTCCTCACGGCTGCCGCTCTCGATCGCCTCGATGAGTTCGTGGGTCTCCTCGGTGAGGTACCGCACGAGCGATTCGTGGGTCTGCTCGGCGTCCCACGGGCAGCCGCCGGGCGCCCGCAGCCGGGCGACGGTGCTCACGAGGTCGTCGAGGCTGGACGGGCTGCTGGCGGAGCCGCTGAACGCGGTGGGCTGGGCTGAATCGGTCACACTCCATCGTAGGCCGCCTGGCTAAACTGATCCCAGGTGTGCCGGGAAGTCTGGTCGGCGGGCGACGGGTGTCGCTCTCGACCAACGGCCGACCCGTTTTTGCGACCGGGTGGACAGGACACCGCATGACCATGATCCGTTCCGAGCGTTACGCCGCAGTATTCCTGCTGATCGCGGGAGTCCTCGGCCTCATCGCCGCCAATCTCTGGTTCGGCCCCGCGCTGATCGAGGCGGCCAACGTCCATCTGCACACCGGACTGTTCGGACTCGACTTGTCGGCGAAGCACTGGATCAGCGACGGCCTGCTGGCGATCTTCTTCTTCCTCATTGCCATCGAGCTCAAGCGCGAGCTCGTGATCGGTGACCTCAACAGCTTCGGCAAGGCCGCCCTGCCGGCGTTGGCCGCCCTCGGCGGGGTCGTGGTGCCGGCCGGCATCTACCTGCTGCTCACCCGGGGCTCCGGGCTCGCGGCGGGCTGGCCGGTGCCGACGGCCACCGACATCGCGTTCGCCCTGGGCGTGCTGGCCGTGTTCGGCCGCGGCATCCCCACCCGGGTGCGGGTGTTCCTGCTCGCGCTGGCCGTGCTCGACGACCTCGTGGCGATCCTGATCATCGCGTTCTTCTTCACGCAGGACCCGCAACTGCAGTACATCGGCGTCGCCGCCATCGCCGCCACCCTGTTCGGCGTCACCAGCCGGGTGCTGAAGCCCCGCTCCCCCTGGGTGCTGGGCCGGAGGCCCGTCTGGCCGGTCGTCGTCGCGCTGGTGCTGCTGGGCGTGGCGACCTGGTACTTCACCTACCTGTCCGGCGTGCACGCCACCATCGCGGGAGTGCTCCTCGGCCTCGTGATGGCCCGGGTTCCCGGCGGGCGCACGCACCACGTGCTCGAGCCGTACTCGAACGCGGTGATTCTGCCGCTGTTCGCGTTCTCGGCGGCGCTGGTCGCGATCCCGCAGGTGAGCCTGGCCGAGCTCAGTCCGGCGTTCTGGGGCATCCTGGTGGCGCTGCCGGTGGGCAAGCTGCTCGGCATCACCCTCGCCGGCACACTGGGCAGCCTGATCTCCCGCCGGCCGGCCGGGTCGGGGGCCGGCCTCCGGTTCACGGACATCGTCATGGTCGCGTGCCTGGGCGGCATCGGCTTCACGGTGTCGCTGTTGATGGGCGCGCTCGCCTTCGCCGGCAACACCGAGATCGTCGACGAGGCCACCCTCGCCGTGCTGCTCGGCTCGGGGGTGGCCATCCTCCTCTCGGCGGGAGTGGTCAGTGTGCGGGCACGGCAGTATCGACGGGCCGCGGGAACACCGCGTCCAGCAGCGAGCCCGTCCACGCGATAAGCGCCGCGTCGGCCACCGGCTCGCCGTTCAGGCGCGGCAGCGGCACGATCATGGTGCCGGCCGCGGCCGAGTACTTCGCACCCGGGTACATCCGTTGCACCCGCACCTGCATCGAATCGGCCAGGTCGACCGGGGCGACGCGCAGGTTGGAGCCCATCGCCACCACCTCCCCGAGGCCGGCCTGCTGGGCGTGCCGGCGCAGCCGGGAGACGGCAATGAGGTTGCGAACGGCCTCCGGCGGTTCGCCGTACCGGTCGGTGAGTTCCTCGAGCACGAGGCCGATCTGGTCGTCGGCGGCCGCGAGCGCGCTGGCGCCGGAGAGCTTCTGGTAGGCCTCCAGGCGCAGTCGCTCACTGTCGACGTACTCCTCGGGGATGTGCGCGTCCACGGGCAGCTCGAGCCGCAGTTCGGTCTGGCCCTCGGCGACGTCACCGCGGAAGGTCGACACGGCCTCGCCGATCATCCGCAGGTACAGGTCGAAGCCGACACCGGCGATGTGGCCGGCCTGCTCGCCGCCGAGCAGGTTGCCCGCACCGCGGATCTCAAGGTCCTTCAGCGCCACCTGCATGCCGGCGCCGAGCTCGTTGTTGGCCGCGATGGTGGCCAGCCGGTCGTGCGCGATCTCGCTCAGCGGCTTGTTCTCGTCGTAGAGGAAGTAGGCGTAGGCGCGCTCCCGGGCCCGGCCCACCCGGCCGCGCAGCTGGTGCAGCTGGCTGAGGCCGTACTTGTCGGCCCGGTCGATGATGATGGTGTTCGCGTTGGCGATGTCCAGGCCGGTCTCGATGATGGTCGTGGAGACCAGGATGTCGAACTTGTTCTCCCAGAAGTCCACCACCACCTGCTCGAGCTGCGCCTCGGGCAGCTGCCCGTGCGCCACGGCGACGCGCGCCTCCGGCACCAGTTCGGCCAGCTGGGCGGCCACCCGGTTGATGCTGGAGACCCGGTTGTGCACGAAAAAGATCTGCCCTTCGCGCAGCAGTTCCCGGCGGATGGCTGCGGCCACCTGGCGGTCGGAGTACGGGCCGACGAAGGTGAGGATCGGGTGCCGGTCCTCGGGCGGGGTCGCCAGGGTCGACATCTCGCGGATGCCCGTGACCGCCATCTCCAGGGTGCGCGGGATCGGGGTCGCGCTCATCGCGAGGATGTCGACGTTGGTCTTGAGCTTCTTCAGCGCATCCTTGTGCTCCACACCGAAGCGCTGTTCCTCGTCGATGATGACCAGGCCGAGGTCCTTGAAAATAGTGTTCTCCGAGAGCAACCGGTGCGTGCCGATGACCATGTCGACCGTGCCGTCAAGCATCCCGGCGACGGTTTCGCGGGATTCCTTGTCGGTCTGGAACCGGCTGAGCGCCCGCAGGTGGATCGGGAAGCCGGCGAAGCGTTCCTGGAAGGTCTCCATGTGCTGGCGGACGAGCAGGGTGGTGGGCACGAGCATGGCCACCTGCTTGCCGTCCTGGATGGCCTTGAACGCGGCGCGCACGGCGACCTCGGTCTTGCCGAAACCCACGTCGCCGGAGAGCAGCCGGTCCATCGGGATGGGCCGTTCCATGTCGGCCTTGACCTCTTCGATGGTGGTGAGCTGGTCGGGCGTCTCGGCGAACGGGAATGCCTCTTCGAGCTCCCGCTGCCAGGGGGTGTCCGGACCGAACGCGTGACCCTTGCTGGCCATCCGTGCGGAGTACAGCTTGACCAGTTCGACGGCGATGTCGCGCACCGCGCGGCGGGCCTTGGTCTTCGCGGCGGACCAGTCGCTGCCGCCCATCTTCGACAGCGCGGGCGCCTCGCCGCCGACGTACCGGCTGACCAGGTCGAGCTGGTCGGTGGGCACATAGAGCTTGTCGCCGGGCTGGCCGCGCTTGGACGGCGCGTATTCGAGGACCAGGTACTCGCGGGTCGTCTTGACCGGGTGGCGGCCGCCGCTGGACACCTCACGCTGGGTGAGCTCGAGGAACCGGCCGATGCCGTGCGTCTGGTGCACCACGTGGTCGCCGGTCTTCAGCTGCAGGGGGTCGACGACGTTCTTCCGCCGGCTGGCGAGCTTCTTGATCTGGCGGGCGTCGTAGCCGACGGTGCGCCCGTAGAACTCGCTCTCGCTGACCAGGGTGAGCTTGATCTCCGGGATCTCGAAGCCGTGCGCGATGGAGGCCTTGAGCAGGTAGGCGATGCCCGGCTCAGGGTTCGCCGGGAACTCTTCCACGATGCGGGCGGGCAGCTCGGCGCCGGCGAGCACGTCGGCGGCCCGGTCGACGAGGCCGGCGCCCTGGGCGACGACGGCGACGGTCCAGCCGTCCTTGAGGCGAGCGGAGAGGTGCCCGACGGCGCCCTCCACGTTGCCCTGGAAGCTGGGCACGGGGTTGCCCTCGATGCGCACCGTGAGCAGCTCGTCGATCTCCCGGTGCTCCGGAAGCACCTCGATGTCGGTCGGCGCGGCCTGGAAGGAGCTCAGGGTCCACCAGACCCGTTCGGTGGCGGGGGCGCCCGGCGCTGAGTAGCGCACGGCGTCCCGCAGGGTGCCCAGGGTGAGGAAGTCACCGCTGGCGAGATCGATGGGCGCCTCGGCGCCGGCGGTGGCGGCGTTCCAGGCGGCGGAGAGGAACTCCCGGTTGGTCTCGGCGAGGCTGATCGCCCGGGAGGCGACCCGCTCCGGGGAGATCACGGCGACGGCGGCGTGCCGGGGCAGGTAGTGGGTGACGGGCACAAGCCGGTCGACCAGGGCGGGGGCGAGGCTCTCCATGCCCTCGACGGGGATGCCCTCGGCGACCTTGGCGAGCAGCCCGGCGAGGCTCGGGAACTCGTGCTGCATCTCCCGGGCGCGCTGACGCACGGCGGGGCTGAGCAACAGTTCCCGGCTCGGTGGCAGGCTGACCGAGGCGATCGGCTCGGGCATGGAGCGCTGGTCGGAGACGGCGAACGCGCGGATCTGCTCGACCTCGTCGCCGAAGAACTCGATTCGGTACGGATGCGCGGCCATCGGCGGGAAGACGTCGAGGATGCCGCCGCGCACCGCGAACTCGCCGCGCCTGGTGACCATGTCCACCCGGGCGTAGGCCACGTTGACGAGGTCCACGGCAATGGCGGCCAGGTCGTGGCCGCGGCCGCCGGCGGTGAGCTCGAGCGGGTCGAAGTCGGTGAGGTTGTCGGCCACCGGCTGCAGGGCAGCGCGCACGGAGGCCACGACGATGAGCGGTCGGCGGTCGGCCGCATCCGCCGCCTCCCACTCGCGCATCCGCCGCAACGCGTACAGGCGCCGGCCCACGATCTCGGCGCTGGGACTGAGCCGCTCGTGCGGCAGGGTCTCCCAGGCGGGGAACTCCACGATTTCGGCATCGTCGGAGAAGCAGCCCAGGTTCTCCCGCAGCGCCTCGGACTCCCGGCCGGTGGCGGTGATGATGAACAGCGCCCTGCCCTTGCCCCGGCGGTCGCGTTGCTCCAGCAGCGCGGCCAGGAGGGGCGCACGGAGGCCCTCAGTGAGCGAGAAGTCGGCGTCACGGGCCGCGAAGGCGAGGGCGGAATCGAACGAGGAGGCGCCGGAAAGCGCCGGAATCAAGCCCTGAAGAATCACCGCACAAGTCTACGGGTAGTTCGCGGCAGGCTAGGCGGGTGGGGCGTGGAACTTCTGCTGGGCCGCGGTGACACCGTCGGCCACGATCATCTCGATCGCGTCCGCGGCATCCTCGAGCATGATCGGCAGGGTGGCCCGCTCGGTGCTGCTGTAATCGTGCAGCACGAAGTCGGCCGCGTTCTGCCGGCCGGGCGGGCGGCCGATGCCCATCCGGATGCGGGTGAATTCGTTACTGCCGGACGCGGCGATGATGTCGCGCAACCCATTGTGGCCGCCGTGGCCGCCGCCCACCTTGATCTTCAAGGTGTCGAACGGCAGGTCCAGCTCATCGTGCACGACAATCAGGCGCGAGACGTCGAGGGAGTAGAAGCGCAGCAGGGCGGCGACGGGGCCGCCGGAGAGGTTCATGAAGGTGTTCGGCTTGGCCAGCACGAGCTTGGGCCCGCCGGGGAAACTGCGCCCCTCGGCGACCGCCGAGTTGGTCTTATGGTTCTTGAAGTTCGCCCGCAGACGATCGGCGAGCACGGCGGTCACCATGTGGCCGACGTTGTGGCGGTTACCGGCGTAGCCGGGCCCGGGGTTACCGAGCCCGACTACGAGCCAGAGATTCTCGTCCAGGGGGTTCCTTTACGCAGTTTCTGTCCGGTGGCGGAGGGGTAAGACTACTCGGCGGCAGCTTCCTCGGCCACAGCTTCGCCCTCGACGGTCTCCGCTCCCTCTTCTTCTTCCTCGGCCGGCAGGTGTACGCCGATGACGACCATCTCGGGGTCGGAGATGAGCGAGGCGCCCGCGGGGAGCGTGATCTCGCTGGCGTGGATCAGGGTGCCGTCTTCGAGGCCCTCGACATCGACGCTGACACTCTGCGGGATGTTGGTGGCTTCGACCTCGAGGAGCAGGGTCTTGGCGTCCAGATCGGCGGTGGTGCCGGGTGCGGTCTCACCGGTGACGTGCACGGCGACCTCGACCTGGACCTTTTCACCCTTGCGGATGACGATGAGGTCGAGGTGCTCGATGATCTGGCGAACCGGGTCCTTCTGCACGTCCTTGACCAGGGTCAGGTGGGTGGTGCCCTCGACGTCGAGCTCCAGCACGGCGTTCGCACGACGCAGCAGCAGGGCGATCTCGTGGGCCGGCAGGGCGACGTGCACCGGGTCGGTGCCGTGGCCGTAGATGACGGCGGGGATCTTGCCCAGCACGCGCAGCTTGCGGGC
>NZ_JAODBG010000097.1 GCF_025463825.1 Cryobacterium sp. | reverse complement strand
CCATCTCGACAGCGTTCCTTCGTTCCTTGTCCGTAAATCTCCGATGCGGACCGGACTTCCTTACTGCTCCCATGATTTCATCCAATCAAATTAGGAACACTGTCCGGAAGCACCGGGTCACCCCAGGACTGGTCGTCCTTATTTGCACACTTTGTCCTTTCTTCCGCATGGCCCGGTGCCGGGTCTCTAGCCGGTCGTCCTGAACCCGCGTACGTTCGGGGCATGGCGAACCTCATCGAGAAACTGACGGAATCGGTGCCTGGGGCGCGAAGCTGGCCTACGGCGAGAAGACCACGATCGACGGGCATGACCTCGTGCCCGTCGCGCTCGTAGGCTTCGGTTTCGGCGGCGGCGAGGGCTCGGGGGACGTCCCCGACGACCTTGACGGGCCCATGGGCAGGGGCGAGGGCAGCGGTGGCGGTGGCGGCGGATACGCCATACCGATCGGCGCCTATGTCGGCGGTCCGGGCGGGCTGCAATTCCGCCCCAACCTGATCGCCGTGCTGGTGGTCGCCGTGCCCGTCGTGACGGCCACCGGCCTGGCGCTGGCGCAGATCATCGGTGCGTTCCGCGGCCGCACCACGACCTGATCGGGGTCAGAGGGGTGCACTGGGTTTCAGGCGGTCGAAAAAAGGATTGCGCCAAGCAGATCGCGGCTGGTCCCAGCCGACGCCGACCGCCTTGTCCCCGGTCGCCGCGCGTGCGGTCCCGGCTCGCCGGCCCTGCGCAGCCGTGAGAATTTCGGCTTGCCGGAGTACCTTCGAGAGCAACTCCCGAAGGAGCGAGTTCGATGAGTACTCCGACGGCCCTCGTCGCGGACCGATACCGGTTGGTCAAGCTGCTCGGCGCGGGCGGGATGGGGGTGGTCTGGCAGGCGTGGGACGAGCGCCTGCACCGCACCGTGGCAATCAAGATGCTTCGTGCCCAACCTGAGCTCACCGACCAGGAACGCGAAATCCTCACGAATCGGGCGATGCGCGAAGCGCGCATCACCGCGGGGCTGCACCATCCGCACGCGGTGCCGGTCTTCGACGTGGTGGAGCACGCGGGCCAGCCGTGCCTCGTCATGCAGCTGATCGAGTCGACGCCGCTGTCTGCGCTATTGAAGGAACACGGCACACTCACTCCGCTCGAGGCCGCGCGAATCGGCGCGGACGTGAGTTCGGCGCTGGCCGCTGCCCATAAATTGCGGATCGTGCACAGAGACGTCAAGCCCGGCAACATCCTCATCACCGCAGACGGGTCCGCCATGATCAGCGACTTCGGAATCTCGCATGCGTTGGGAGACCCGACCATCACCGCCACCGGCTTGATCCACGGCACTCCGGCGTACCTTGCTCCCGAGGTGGCCAGAGGGCAGGAGTCAAAGTTCGCGTCGGATGTGTACTCCCTGGGCTCGACCCTGTACGCGATGCTGGAGGGCGCCCCGCCGTTCGGCAAGGAGAACAACGCGATCGCGTTGCTGCACAAAGTGGCCCGCGGCAGCTACCCCGCCCCCAGGCACGCGGGGGTGCTCGCTCCCCTGCTTCGCGAAATGCTGTCGGCCGACCCCAGGCGCCGGCCCGACATGAACTCCGTCGCGCTCCGGCTCGCCACCCTGTACGAGCGCCTGAGCCGGACGCCGGCCACCGCCGATGTTGCATTGCCGCCGCCAGCGGTGCCGCCCGATTCCCCGGGCGCCACTTTCGACCATCCGTCAGCACCGCCGGCGGGGACCGCGGAAGCGGAGCTTTCCGCCGAGGCGGCAGACACCGAGCCGCTGGCCGGTACCGCCGTCCGGGACGCCCGCGACGCGGGTTCGGTGCGCGAGGGAAACCCCGACGAGGAAGACGAGACTCCGGAAACCGTCAACCTGCACCAGACCCGGCGCTACGAAGCACCGACACTGGAAGCACCACCGCCAGATGCTGCTCCTCTGGAAGCAGCCACGGTAGCCGCTCACCCGGCGGCAACGCCGGCGGCAGCAACGCCCGTCGTCGCTGACCCACCCCTCACCCCGACGGCGACCCCGCCTTCCGGAGTACCCCAGCGGCATCGCCGCCGTCGGCGCTGGGCACTGATTGGCCTGGTGCTGGTCGCTGCCATCGTCATCCTCGCCGTCCTGGTGCAGATCAATTCGCTCCGCTTGGGCACGGGAAGCGCAGGCAGCCTCAGCACGGCCACGACTCCCACAGCAAGCGTTGCCCCGAGTGCCGAAGCGGAGCCGTCCCAAGGCCAGCCGACCACGGCCGCCTCTGAACCGTCCGCACCGGAACCCTCCGCCCCACCAGCAGGGGCCCCGGAGCAGCAGCCGGTCAGCGCGGAGCAACGGCTCGTCGATACCATTACGACGTACTACTCACTCCTGCCGGCCGATCTGGCCAGCGCCTGGCCGATGATGACGGCCGACTACCAGGTCAATCATGTGGGCGGCAGGGCCGCCTACGAGGACTTCTGGGCAGAGATCTCGGATGTGGCCATTACTGACGTCAGCGCGTCAGTGCCGGACCGAGCTCAGGCCACGCTGACGTACTACTTCACGGACGGGCGTGTCGTGCAGGAGGTGACCTCCTATCGCCTGGCAGACGAGGGCGGCACGCTGAAAATCGCTGCCACCACGGTTATCAGCAGCATCGAACTGTGACCCGCCCGACGCGCGAGGCGACCCCAGACCCGGTGTCGTCAGCCAGCCACCGCGTGTACGTTCATCGGTAGAAACAGGCTCGGTCGAGTCGTGAGGTAAGAGCGGAAGCACTGGGTTTCAGGTGGCCTTCTCGAAGGTTGCGCCAAGCAGACCGCGACTGGTCCCAGCCGCCGCCGAGCACCTGTGGTGCCTCAGGCGGCAGGATTGAGCGCTGCGACGGCGGCCGCGTACCGGCCCTCCACCTCGGCGAAGCGGAGGAATTTCACGGTCTCGACGAGGATCTCCTGAGCGTCGGGCTGCGCCTCCAGGATGGCCATGACCTCGTCGGCGAAGGCGTCGAGCGGCATAAAGTGCTCGTCGACCGAGTTGCCCGGCATGAGCTCGGTCTGCACGGCCGGAGGCACGAGCTCGATGACCTGCACGGAGGTGCCGGCCAGCTGCATCCGGACCGTCTCGCTGTACTGGTGGATGAAGGCCTTGGTGCCGTTGTAGGTCGGCGTGTAGGCCAGCGGGGTGAATGCGAGGCCGGAGGAGACCGTCATCAGGGTGGCGGCGGGGCGGCTCTGCAGGTGGTCGACGAAGGCCGCGACCAGGCGGAGCGGGCCGTTGATGTTCGTGTCGACGATGCGCTCCGCCTCCGCCAGGAAGTCGGCACTGCGCACGTCTTCGGCGTTCATCACCCCGGCCATGGCCACAAGGACGTTCAGGTCGGCGTGCTGGGCCAGCACCTGGTCACGGGCGGCCAGCACCGAGGCCGGGTCGGTGGTGTCGATGGGAACGGTGGCGAAACCGTGTTCGGCCGCCAGGTTTTCCAGTGCGTCGGTGCGGCGCCCGCCGATCACAACGGTGTTGCCGGCGGCCTGCAGCCGCAGGGCAAGGGCGAGTCCGATGCCCGACGTGGCGCCGGGGATGAAAATGGTGTTTCCGGTGATGTTCATGTCCAGAGTCTGAATCGTGTTCCGCGCGGGCGGGAGAGGAGCCGTTGCCGTAGGACTGCCGGTCCCTGGAGAAGGGGGCCGTCGTGATGGATGGTGGAGGCATGGACCAACCAGCCCTCGCCGCATTCCTCCGCTCCCGTCGGGGCGGGCTCCGGCCGGAGGATGTCGGGCTGGCCGCGGGGCCGCGCCGGCTGGTACCGGGGCTCCGCCGCGAGGAGGTCGCCGCTCTGGCGGGCATGTCCACGGACTACTACGTGCGGATGGAGCAGGCCCGCAGCCCGCAGCCCTCCGAGCAGATGCTGTCGGCGCTTGCTCGGGCGATTCGGCTCAGCAGCGACGAGCGCGACTACCTCTACCGACTCGCCGGTCACAACGTGCCGCAGCGCACCCCGCAAGACACCCATGTCGCTCCCGCCCTGCTGCGGGTCTACGACCGGCTCGAGGAGACCCCGGCCCTCATCCTCTCCAGCCTCGGCGAGACTTTGGCGCAGAACCGGTTGGGTGCGGCGCTGCTCGGCGACCACTTGCGGTTCACCGGCCTGGCTCGCAGCAGCGTCTATCGCTGGTTCACCGATTCCGCCGAGCGGGAGATCTATCCGGTCGCCGACCGCGACCGGCAGAGCCAGGCCCAGGCGTCCAGCCTCCGCGTCGCCCTGGGCGCCGCGGGCCCACGCTCCCGCGCGGGCACCCTGGTGCGCGAACTGCAGAAGGTGAGCACCGAGTTCACCGGAATCTGGGCGTTGCAGAAGGTCGCGACGCGCTTCGAGGACCATAAGACCCTCATCCACCCGGAGCTGGGGCCGATCGAGCTGGACTGCCAGGTGCTGTTCACCGAAGACCAGGGCCAGGCCCTGTTGATTCTCACCGCGGCTCCGCGCAGCGAGGCCGCCGAGAAGCTGGCCCTGCTGGCCGTGCTCGGGCAGCAGACCTTCGCGCCGCCGGCACGGAGCTCGACCGCACCTGTGGACTAGTTGTGCCGTCGTGATCGTGTCGCTGATCGGTGTGCCCCGTATCGCCGGATGCGCCAGCTGTAGCGGTCGCATCCGGCCATAGGAGGCACGGCGAGGCCGCTCGTCGTAGGCTGAATGCACACCCGACGGACAGGAGACTGCGATGGCCCAGACGACGTTGACCCAGACGACCGTGGCCGAGGTGATGGCCGAGCTGGCAGCGCTCGAGGATCCGAGGATCCGCGCGGTGAACGCCAACCACGGCGACGACCACGGCGTGAACCTCGCCCAGCTGCGTGCTGTCGCCAAACGATTGAAGACCCAGCAGGAGCTCTCCCGCGAGCTGTGGCAGACCGGCGATACCGCGGCCCGCCTGCTGGCGATTCTGATCTGCCGCCCGAAGGCCTTCGACCGGGACGACCTGGATGGCATGCTGCGGGACGCCGGCACCGCCAAGGTGCAGGACTGGCTCGTGAACTATGCGGTGAAGAAGAACCCGCACGTCGAGGAACTGCGGCAGCTCTGGTTCGCCGATGCCGATCCCGTCGTGGCGAGTGCCGGCTGGGCGCTGACCACCGACCGGGTGGCGAAGACCCCGGACGGCCTGAACCTTTCCGGACTGCTCGACCTCATCGAGGCGCAGATGAAGGCTGCCCCGGAGCGGCTGCAGTGGGCGATGAACCACTGCCTGGCCCAGATCGGCATCGAGCACGCCGAGTACCGTGCCCGGGCCCTCGCCATCGGTGAGCGCCTGGAGGTACTCAAGGACTACCCGACTCCCCCGGGCTGCACCTCGCCGTACGCGCCGATCTGGATCACCGAAATTGTGAGCCGGCAGACCGGGAGCTAGTTTTCAGCCGGCTCAGCGCCCGCGGCGCCCCGCGAACAGCGCGTGCAGCAGCGGGAGAACCGACGCGACCATCAGCACCGCACCGAGCACCGCATCGTCGGTACGGAGCACCGCGCCGGCGATGAGCAGCGCGCCGAACAGGAGCGCCGAGACCGCCCGCGCGATGGTGCGCTCGAGCCGGGCCACTCTCCGTTCGAGGGCCGGGCTGGCCACCGCCACGGTGCCGTCCTCGAAGCGCGTCACCAGGCCATCGAGCCGCTTCGGCAGCCGCCAGGCGATACCGCCGATCTCGAGCGCCTGCTTGCCCAGGTCCTGCACCACGTTGCCACCCTCATCGCGGATCAGTTGTGAGGCGTAGGGCTCCACGGAGTCCCACAGGTTGAACGCCGGATTCAGCGAACTGCAGACCCCTGAGGTGAGTGACATCGCCCGGATGATCAGAAGGAAGTTCTCCGGCAGCTGGAACGGGAGGGCGCGCACGACGTCGCCGAACTGCACGGCGAAGTCCCGGAACTCCCGAGGATCCACTTCGCGCAGCTCCGCGAAGCCCATGCCGCCGAAGCGGGCGAAGAGCTGCGTCATCGCGCGCTCCAGATCGGTCGTCTCGGCCGAGGGAAGCAGCACTCCCAGATCGCGCGCGGCGTCGACCATGCCGGTGCCATCACGCGACGCGGCCGCGATGAGCATCTTCCGGAGGCCCGCGCGAGTGGTCGGCGGAACCTCGCCCATCATGCCGAAGTCGATGAAGGTGAGCTTCCAGCCGCGCCCGCTCGGATCATCCGGCACCGGGGTGACGAAGATGTTGCCCGGGTGCGGATCGGCGTGGAAGAAGCCGGTGCTGAACAGCTGATCGAACATGACGGCAGCGAAGACCGGTGCCGCATCGGCAGGATTGATGCCGGCCGCGGTGAGCGCGTCAGTATCGGTGATTTTGATCGCCGTCACGTCTTCGAGCGTGAGCAAGCGTCGGGTGGTGCGCTCCCAGACCACCTCGGGCACACTCACCCGGTCGTCGCCCTCGAATTCCGCGGCGAAGCGCACGGAGCTGGCGGCTTCGTGCAGGTAGTCGATCTCCTCGAGACTGGTCCACGCGAACTCTTCGACCAGAGCGGGCGCATCCACGCGGTCGGACACCAGCCGCACGTGGCTGAGCCAACCGCCCACCTTGCGCAGGGCCGCGAGGTCGACGTCGACGATGGTGTCGATGCCGGGTCGCTGTACCTTGATCACCACGTCTGCCAACCCGGTGTCGGCGGCATCCTGCGGCAGAAGCCCTGCCCGATGCGCCTGGCCGAGGGATGCCGCCGCCACCGGCGTCTCATCGACCCAGCTGAACGCCCGCTCAAGCGGCATGCCCAACTCGGCCTCGGCGAGCACCCGGATGGCCACGAACGGCACCGGCGGCACCTCGTCCTGCAGCCCCTCGAGTTCGGTGGTGATCTCTGGAGGCAGCACGTCCAGCCGTGACGACAGGAATTGGCCGACCTTGATCATCAGCCCGCCGAGGTCTACCGCCAGCACGTGGAAACGCTGCGCGAACCGCGTCATGCGTTTCGCCCGGGTGCGCTCGGCGAGCTTGGCGAGCCCGATGCGGGGCAGGAGTAGTTCGAAGAACCAGGTCACGGCGAGGTTCCAACCCGCGAAACGCAGGATCCGACGGTAGCGAGCGCGGGTGCCTCCAGCGCCGGGGTTCACGCTCGGTGAAACCCGGCGGTTCGACGGCACTCCGTCAGTCCTGGGCGAGGATCGAGTAGATCCGACGACGTGCCTCGTCGATCGCCGCCACGGCCTGGTTGATCTGCTCCGGGGTGCCGGTGCGGCCGACCTGCGCCGCGGCTTGTGCGAGCTCGATCCCGGCCTTGGGCAGCGCCGAGAACTTGGGGTCCTCCGAGGCGGCAGGGTCCCACGGTGCAGACGAGCCCGAATCGGCGGCCGCGGCGCGGCCCGCGTCGGTCAGGGAGTAGGTCTTGCGACCATTGGACTCCTCCGCGCTGATCAGGCCTTCGTCGGCCAACAGCTGCAGCGTGGGGTAGACGGAGCCGGCGCTGGGCTTCCAGGTGCCACCGCTGCGCTCCTCGATCTCATGGATGATCTGGTAGCCGTGCATGGGCTGCTCCGCCAGCAGGGCGAGCACCGCCGTACGCACGTCACCGCGGCCCATCCGGGTGCCTACGCGCTTTTCGAACCTGGAGCGCAACTGCTCCATCGCCTGCCACATGCCGTCCGCGGGACTGCCGCCGCCGAACCCGCCGGTTGGAAATGAACCACCCATGATGTCCTCCTCAGGAAACCGCTAACGATACTCAACGATATAGTCCGATGCCGGTGAACAAGCCGAATTCGTCGGAAACTCACGGCAACCACGTTCACTGACGGTGTTACGGAGCATGCGGCACCGGTCGACTTCGTGATCATCGAGTTTCCGGCCGGCGAACAGAGTTTCTCGGGTGAGGTCCTCGAGGAGCTTGTGAGGACGGACGGGGGGCACTGCCGCCCGGCGCGCCGGCGGGCGCCTGATCGCCGACGGCCGCATTCACAGTCAGGAGATCGCCGACGCACTCGAGGCGGATGCGGCGATGCAGGAGCAAGGAGCTTGAGCTGCTGAGAGCAGGACGTGTCGGACGCGTCGGAGTCGCTCGCCGGCCCGTCGCCAAGGCGGCTGTGGTCACCAGGGCTGTCACCCCAGGACCGGCCCCGGTGGCGAAAGCGGCCGTTGTCGGCGCTGCGGTGACACCCCGCCGCCGGCGCCTGTAGGCGCAGCGTCGCGCTCGGCGGACCGTCTCGTCAGGCCCGCGGTTCGGCGAGGCGCATGGTCGACCCGACCCGGGCAGCGAAGGCGGTGGCCGTGGCGGCGATCGTGCGCTGCATCACCGCGACCGCCGCGGTCGACGCGACATCCGCCGGGCGGACGAGGGTGATTGAGCGGGTCAGTGTCGGCCCGTCCAGGCGCACCGATCGGAGCCCCGGGCGGTCGATGAGCACCATGGCGGGAACGATCGCGACGCCGAGCTCGCGCTCCACGAACCGCAGTACGGCGTCCATCTCCGCTCCCTCGAGAACCACCGTGGGCGTCAGGCCCGCCGCGTGGAAGGCGGCATCCGTCGTGCTGCGCAGCTCGTAGGTCGCGCTGAACACGACCTGCGGCAACTCCGCGATCGCTTCGAGGCTGATGGTGTTCCCGGTCGTGACCGGCGGCCTGCCGGCCGAGGAGATCAGCACGAGTTCCTCGACGAGCAACGGGGTCACCGTGAATCGTTCGACGGCGGTGGCCTCGGAGGTGTTGATGAGCGCCAGATCGAGTTCACCCCGGGCGAGTTCGTCAAGCAGCCGGCGTGACCCCTGCTCCGAGGGATGCAGTTCGATCGTGGGATGGGCCGCGTGGAACGCGCTGAGCACCTCGGCAACGAAGCTGATGCACAGGGACGGTGTTGCGCCCAGGCGCACCCGACCGCGTTGGAGGCCGGCGAGTTCGGCCAGTTCGCGGCGCACCGACTCCGCATCGGCGAGCATCCGCCTGGCCAGAGGCAGCAGGGATTCGCCCGCAGTCGTCAGTGTTGTGCCGCCGCGGGCGCGGTGGAGCAGCTCGGCGCCGAGGTCCTGTTCGAGAGCGGCGATCTGGCGACTCAGTGACGGCTGATCGAGCTCGCCGAGGCCGGGGTCGATGTGTTGGCCCTGGGCAAGCGGCCCAAGTCCGACGCCCCCACCTCCCTCGCGGCCGGCGGCATCAACGCGGCCCTCGCCACGATGGATGCCGAGGACAGCTGGCAGCAACATGCAGCCGACACGCTCAAGGAGTCGTACCTTCTCGCCAACCCGCACACCGTGCAGATCGTCACCGAGGGCGCCGCGAGGGGCATCGACGACCTGGAACGCTACGGCATGCCGTTCGCTCGCGAGACGGACGGCCGCATCTCCCAACGTTTCTTCGGGGCGCACACCTACCGCCGCACGGCGTTCGCCGGCGACTACACCGGTCTCGAGATCCAGCGCACACTGATCAACCGCGCCGCCCAGTTGCAGGTGCCGATCCTGGACACCGTCTATGTCACGCGCATCCTGGTCAACGAGAACGGGGCGGTGTTGGCGCCTACGGTTTCGACGTCGAAGACGGCACCCGGTACCTCATCCACGCCGACGCCGTCATCCTCGCCGCAGGCGGGTACAACCGGATCTGGCGGCGCACCTTTTCACGCCGCGACGAGAACACCGGGGACTCGTTCCGCCTCGCCGTCGAGGCCGGCGGGAGGTTGCGTGACCCGGAGCTGGTGCAGTTCCACCCGTCCGGCATCATCGAGCCCGAGAACGCTGCCGGGACCCTCATCTCCGAAGCGGCCCGCGGTGAGGGCGGTATCCTCCGCAACGGGCTGGGTGAGCGCTTCATGCACAAGTACGACCCCGAGCGGCTGGAGCTCTCGACCCGGGACCGGGTGGCCCTGGCCTGCTACACCGAAATCAAGGAAGGCCGCGGCACCGCCAATGGCGGCGTGTGGCTGGACGTCTCGCACCTGCCCCGGGAGACGATCATGACGCGCCTCCCCCGCGTGTACCAGACGATGCTGGAGCTGCACATGCTCGACATCACGAAAGAACCGATCGAGATCGCGCCGACGGCGCACTACTCCATGGGCGGAGTGTGGGTGCGCCCGGAGGACCACGGCACCGATGTGCCGGGCCTCTACGCCATCGGCGAAGCCTGATCCGGCCTGCACGGCGCGAACCGGCTGGGCGGCAATTCGCTGATCGAGCTGCTGGTGTTCGGGCGGATCGTGGGCCAGGCGGCGGCCGCGTACTCGGCGGCCCTGCCGGCCCAGGTGCGCTCGGCGGCGGCCGTGCAAACGGCGCGCGACGAGATCCTCGGGCTGCTCGCGGCCGATGGCGACGAAAATGTGCGCACCCTGCAGCGCGCCATCCGCGACACCATGACCGAGCATGCGGGCGTGGTCCGCGACGACCACGGCCTCCGTGCCGGCCTGGCCGAACTGAACGCCATCGAGACCCGTATGGGCGACATCGGGGTCCACCCTGACATCGCCGGCTACCAGGACCTCGCGCACGCGTTCGACCTCACGTCGGCCGCCCTGGCGGCAAGGGCCACCCTCGAGGCGGCGCTGGAGCGACGCGAGACCCGCGGCTGCCACAACCGTTCGGACTACCCGGAGTTGGATCCGGCACTGCAGGTGAACCTGGTGTGGGTCGCCGGGCGCCGGCGTGGTGCGCGAGTCGATTCCGCCAATCCCAACCGATATCGAGGCGCTCATGCAGGAGGTGTCGGTGGTCGGCAAGCTCGTCGAGTAGATCGGCCGGGGCCGGGTGTGACCCTCCCGGCGGATGACGCCGTCCTGGAAACCGCCGGGCCTGTGACCCGGCGGTGCTGGCGCTAATCCTGCGCGCTGTACGGTGCCTCCTTGATCCGCTCGGCCGGCTGCGACACAGTTTCTTCGCGTAGTCGAAGTAGACCTTCGTGGGCAACGGCGCCTCTAAGGCCTCGCGGCTCATCCCGTGCAGCTCCTGCGTCTTTTCGAAGAACCACGTGTCGTAGGGGTCATCCGAGTCCAGCATGATTTTCATGGCACGGGAGAGGTCATCCGCCTCGAGAAAAACGCTGGTGAAGCTCCCCTGTGGGGTCTCAACGAGCGCTGCGACATCCCGGGTGATGCCCGCCCGGCGCCGCGACCGTGCGTGCTCTGCCCTGCGCTCCTCGGACTGCTTGGTAAATGCCTTCCATTCCTCCACTTTGTCGGGCAGGATCGGCACAAACTAACTGGCGCTTTCCATGACTCTTACTCCTTCCTGTACTCGTTGTCGCCGACGATTTTAGCTCCGTCGGGATCCGTCCGTAAGGCGCGCTCGGGCGCCGGAACTCACCTGGCGACCGGTTCCGCGCTCCGAACGGACGCAACCACATCGAGGATCGCCTGGGTCGTCACGGCGGCATCACCCTCGTCCGAGACCAGGGACGCGTGGGTGGCGCCCTCGACCACGTCGAGCCTGCTGTTCGCAGACAGGGCAGCCAGAGCCGCCTGCTTGGCTGTCCAGCCGGGGGCATTTCCTTGGTCGGCGGACAGGACGACCAACGGCTTACCGGCGAAGCTCACCAGCGCGGCGGCCTGCTCCATTGAGGCGTTCGCCGCGACGTACTCGTCAATCGTGCTGCCCAGCTGGCCGCCCTTCGCGACGCTGGCGCGTGCCTCGTCCCGGGCGGCGGGCGGGAGGGTGACGTAGTCGAACTGCCCGTACAGGCGGCCGACACCGATCCGGGCGGAGGCCGAGACCAGCGCCGATACGCGGCCCATGAGGTTGTAGGAGTCTCCCTCATCCGGTGGCTCTGCCGGCAGATTTGCCGCGGGAACCGGTGCGGTCGAGTCGATCAGCACAAGTCCGGCCACATCCTGGGGGAACCGGGCGGCGAAGGTCTGCACATAGAGTCCGCCGAACGAGTGCCCCGCCAGCACGTAGGGTCCGGGAACGTCTCCCCGGTGCAACAGCGTGCGCAGGTCAGTCGCAATCCGGGCCGCATCCTGGCGCGAGTCAGCCGGCTCGCTCCACCCGCGGCCGGCCCGGTCGTAGACACAGACCCGGGTGCCCAGGGCCACGGCCGGTGCGATCCAGCCGAGCACCGCGGACATCTCCCCGCCGCCCGGTTCCAGAACGACGGTCGGACTCCCGGAGCCGGTGCAGCTCAGGTGCAGGCGATGCCCGCCGACGTCGATCAGCCGACCAGGGAGCGGGTGGGCGCGCGCATCCACGCTCTCCATGACAGTTTCGTAGCCGCCGCCGATCGAGGCGACAATCATCAGCGCGATCACCGGGTACAGCAGCCACCGTCCGATCCGGCTGTGCAGATGGCGATGGATGCTGACCGCGATCCAGATCGCCACCGCCAGCAGCGCCGGTGGCCACACCCAGCTGAGTACCGCCTGGATCGAGGAGCCGACGAGCAGCAGGAGCAGGCCACCCAGGCCCATGACCGCCGCGGGAACCGCTGCCCACCGTTGCGGCTGATCGGTGACCCTCGCGGAGAGCACCGCCAGCAGGGCCCAGCCCAGACCGAACCCGAGAAGCACTGCCCCGGTGAGCCTGCTCTCCTCTGGCGGGATGAAGGGCGCGAGAACCAGGAGCAGCGCGGAGACGACCCCGAAGGCCAGCGACCCTGCGACGATCAAGCCGATCCGGCGCCGCGGGCCGGGCGGGCGGCCCTGGTCCTGGCGTGCGGGAGCGGTGGGGATGGTGGTCACATGAGTACAGCCTTGACCCCGTTGCACTCCGGCGCAAGGGCCGGGCGGCGCGGGTCAGATGGTCACGCGAACCTTCTCCGCACGGAATGCTGCACCCGGGTGCGAGCTCGGCAGACGCATCTGGCCCTCGCCGAAGAGGTGCTCGCGCAGCGTCGTGCCGGGAAGCTCGTCCTTGATGAGACCACGTCTGCGCAACTCCGGGAGCACCTTCGCGAAAAACAGGTCGTGCCCGCCGTCCGGGTCCGGTTGTACCAGGAAGCCGTCGGCGTCGGTAGCCTCGATCATGGCGACGGCCTGGTCGACGATCTCCTCCGGAGTGCCCAGGAACGGCTTGCCCATCACCCCGTTGGCGCGGAACTCCTCGAGAATCTCGCGCACGGTGGGGGCATTCTCACCGAGGAACCGTTCGACGTTCGTGCGTCCGCTGTCGGTGTTCGCCGCACTGGCCGGCATGGGCTTGTCGAGGTCGAGGGCGAGCAGATCGACGCCGGTGAAGTATGCGTACAGGGTGGCGGCGTGCTCGAGCGAAATGCTTTGGATGTGCTTCTGGTGCTGCGCAAGGGCCTCGGCAGCGGAGTCGGCGACCCGGAAGGTGCCGGCGATGAGGCACTTGACCGCGTCGCGGCCGCGGCCATTGGCCTCGGCACGGCTTCGGATGTCGGCGATCTGGGTCGCGAGAGAGGTGGATTCGGCGGCGAGGAACACCGCCTCGGCGTACTTCGCGGCGAGTTCGCGCCCAGCGGCCGACGCGCCGGCCTGGAACAGGGTCGGCGTCACCTGCGGGCTGGGCGGGGTGACGAGCACTCCCTTGGCCGAGAAGTACGGTCCGTCGTGGATGATCTCGCGCACCTTCGTGGGATCGGCCCAGGTGCCGGTGCTGCTGTCCTTCTTCAGGGCGTCCTCGTCCCAGCACCCCTCCCAGTACTTCAGCGACAGCTCGACATGGTCGTCGGCTTTCGCATAGCGATCGTCGTGGGCCATCAGGGGTTCACCGAATAGCAGGGCGGAGGCGGCCTGCGCCGATCCGGTCACGATGTTCCAGCCCATTCGCCCCTGGGACAGGTGATCCAGCGTGCGGTACTGGCGGGTGACCGTCGGCGGTTTCTCCACCATCGTGGAGACCGTCGTGACCAGACCGAGCTTCTCCGTCACCGCTGCCATCGCAGACATCAGCATCTGGGAGTCGATCGTGGAGAATTGCACGTTGCGCTCGATGGCCGTCGGAATGATCGCGTCGTTCAGCGTGGGGTAGCCATAGGAGTCGGCGAGGAAGAGGAAGTCGACGCCCGCCGCCTCGCACTTCTTCGCGAGGTCGGTCCAGTAGCTCAGGTCGGTGAAGTTGCGGTCGTTCTCACGGCCGGGCATGTTCCAGGTGCGGCGCACGCCGCCCGTCTGGAACATGCCGATTGCCAGTTTCTTGGTCATGCTGCACTCATTTCTCGGAGAATTAGCTGATCGGGGTGCGCGGTTTCAGCGGTGTGCTGCGGCGCCGTTGCGGTACGCGGCTCCGGGGTGGTCGGCGGCCAGGTGCGGCGTGCCGGTGCCCAGGAGACGTTCCCGCAGGGTCATGGCGGGCCGGTCGGTCTGCACGAGGCCCCGCGCCTGAAGTTCGGGCATGATCAGGTCGATGAAGCTGTCGAAGGTGCCGGTGTGGTCGGGCTGTACGAGGAAACCGTCGGCGCCGGTCGCGGCGATGGTGGCCTCGGCCTGGTCGGCGACCTGCTGCGCATCCCCGATGAAGGGGGACCCCATCACGCTGTTGCGCTGGAATTCTTCGAGGATCTGCCGCACGGTCGGGGCGTCGGGCCCGAGGAAGCGTTCAACGTTCGTACGACCCGTCTCGGTCTTCGCCGCCGAAGGATCGAGGGGCTTGTCGGGGTCCATCGTCGCCAGGTCGAGTCCGGTGAAGAACGCGTATGACGCCGCGGCGTCGTCAAGGGTCCGGGTTGCCAGTTGACGCTCCCGGATCGCCCACGCATCCGATTCGGTCGCCCCGACGATGAAGGTGCCCGCGATCAAGAACTTGATGGAGTGAGGATCCCGACCGTACTGCTGGGCACGACGACGGATGTCTGCGATCTGTTCGGTGAGGGCCCCCACCTCGGCGGCGAGGAAGACCGCCTCCGCGTATTTCGCGGCGAGGTCGCGACCGGGCGCTGAGGCGCCAGCCTGGAACAGCATGGGGGTGCGCTGCGGGCCCGGCGGCACGGTCAGCACGCCCTGGGAGGAGAAGTGCGGGCCGTAGTGCTCGATCTCGCGGACCTTCTCGGGGTCGGCGTAGATCCCGCTCTCGCGGTCGACGACGAGGCCGCCCTCATCCCAGCATCCCTCCCACAGCTTCAGCGAGAGGTCCACGTGGTCTGCGGCGATCTCGTAGCGCTGGTCGTGGCCCGTCATCGCGGCGCCGAACAACCGCGCCGAGGCGTTCTGGCCGGCGCCCGTCACCACGTTCCAGCCGATCCGGCCGTTGGTCATGTGATCGAGCGTGGCCATTTTCCGGGCGACCATCGGCGGCTGCTCCACCATCGTCGACAAGGTGGTCACGAGGCCCAGCTTCTCGGTGACGGCAGCGAGGGCGGGCAGGATGGCCAGCGGGTCGCCCTTGGGAAACTGCACGCCGCCGCGGATGGCCGTCGCGGGCAGCCCGCCGTCAACGACGGGATAACCGTAGTCGTCGGCGAAGAAGAGAAAGTCGACGCCGGCGGCTTCGCAGCGCCGCGCCATGGTCAACCAGTGATTGAGGTCGAGGAAGTCCGTCGCCGTGTTATCGGCCAGTTTCCAGGTCCCCATCAGACCGACGCATTGGAACATCCCGATTTTCCACGTTTGTGCCACGTTGCGTACCTCCACGATGAACGAGTTGAACTGAACAGTTCACACGCTATGCGGCGCTGGTTTCAACCGTGTTACGACGAGGAGAAATTTGACTCCCGGCGCGCAGCCGCGACCGGAGTGAGCTGGGCGAGTAGTCCCCGCACCCCGATGGCGTAGGTAGTACCCAGCTGCTCCGTGGGAACGCCGGAGAGCAGCAGGAACTGCAACCCACGCCAGAGGGCGATGATCTGCGTCGCTGCGACGAGACTGTCGGCGTCGCTGTATCCCGCGCTCGTGAAGACCGCCCGGGTGAGCTCCACCCATTGCCGTCCGGCACGCTCGATGAAGGTCTGCCACTGGGCGGTGTCGCGCATCGCGACCCCGAAACGCTGGAAGTAGAGCCGCAAATAGGGAAGGTTCTCGGGAGCCGACAGGTCGTCCCAGGAGGCCAGGAGACGTTCCTCCAGGCCCCCCGGTCCGCTCAGCCGGTTGAACATCTCCCGCAGCAGGGCGAACCGATCGAGGGCGCGCAAGCCGGCCTCGTCGAGCAGGGCTTCCTTGGAACCGAAGTAGTACAGCAGCATCCGGTTGTTCGAGCCGATGCTCCGGGCGACAGCACTCAGGCTCAGGTCGATGACACCCTCACGAAGAACCAGGTCGACGACGAGGCCAAGCAAACGTTCACGTTCCGGGGTGCCCTCCACCCGGCTCATACTATCCCCAGCCGGGTACGACGCTGGTCGTGCGGGGCTCGATCACACCGGCACGGTGACCGCCGACAACGCGGGATGCGCGCTGCCGAGCCTGTCGTTGCCGGGCCGTTCGGTGAGGCGTGCCCGCAAGGTGTTGCCGGCTTCACCGTCCCGCAACCGGCCGCGTTCTCGCAGAATGGGCATCACCAGTCGACCGAAGTCCTCCAGGTCGTTCGGCTGGAAGACCGGTTCGATGAGGAATCCGTCCAGGTCCGTCTCTGCGACCAGCTGCTCGATCTGATCGGCGATCTGGGTCGGATCGCCGACGATGCGGAATCCGCGGGTGCCGCGGCCTCGCAGCTGTTCGAGGATTTCCCGCACGGTCGGGGCATCGTCGCCGAGGAAGCGCTCGATGTTGCTCGTGCCCATCTGGCCGACGGGTCCACCCGCGTCGAGAACCTGGCGCAGAGTCCGGTCGGGGTCCAGCGCCAAGAGGTCGATCCCGGTGTTGCCGGCATACAGGGACGCAACGATTTCGTCGGTCTGCAGAGCGTCGAATTCAGCCTCCAGCTCGCGAGCGCGCTCCTCGGTCTCCCCCACGAAGACCGTGAGACCCGCCATGGTCTTGAGCGTGTCCGGGGCGCGTCCCGCCTCGATGCCGAGGCGCCGGAGGTCGGCGACGGCTGCTTTCGTGCGCGACGGGGTGGTTGCCTGCACGAAGACGCATTCGGCGTTCAACGCCGCGAAGGCCCGCCCCGTGGGCGACGTGCCGGCCTGGAACAGCACCGGCGTGCGCTGCGGCGAGGGCGGCGCACCGTAGTAGCCCCGGGTTTGGTAGTGCTTCCCGTCGTACTCGACCCGGTGGATGCCCTCCCGGCGGGCGAAGACGCCCGTCGCGCGATCGGCGACGAGCGCGTCATCGTCCCACGCGGTTTCCCAGAACCTGGCCGCGAGCTCGACGTACTCGCCTGCCATCTCGTACCGCGTGTCGTGTGGCACCATCTGGTCGTGGCCGAACACCTCAGCGACGGCGTTCTGGGACGCGCCGGTGACGATGTTCCAGCCGATGCGTCCCTGGGTGAGGTGATCGAGCGTCGAGAAGCGGCGGGCGAGTTGCACCGGATGGTCGAGCCCCGTCGACTGGGTGACGACGAACCCGAGCTTCTCGGTGTGCCGGGCGAGCACCGGGATGAGGTAGTCAGGGTCGAGGCCCGAGAAATTGATGCCGCGGGTGACGGCCACTTCCGGCAGGTCACCGTCGATGATGGGATAGCCGTAGCCGCCGGCGAAGAACAGGAAGTCGAATCCGCTCTCTTCCAGGATCTTCACGACCCGGATCCAGTGGTCCACATTCATGTAGTCGATGCTCTCGCTGCGGGGATGGGTCCAGCTGAAGGTGCCGCCTACCTGCGGACCCATTACCTCGAACACCCCGAAGTGCAGCACCTTCGTGCGTGCTTTACTCATTCGGTGGTACCGGTCAACCAGGAGTCGATGCGAACCTTCGCGGCGACCTTCACGTCGGCGGACGCCTGGGTCGTCTCGATCGACGTCCACGCGCACGCGGCGAGCTGCTCGTCGGTCATGCCCAGGCTCGTGCGGCTCAGCTCGTATTCGGAGAGGATGTCCGGCCCGAAGAGGATCGGGTCGTCGGCGTTGATCGAGCAGCGGATGCCCGCGTCCAGCAGCCGCTCCAGCGGGTGCTCCGCGATTTCGGCCACAACGTCGAGCAGCACGTTGGAGGTGGGGCAGACATCCAGTGAGATCCCGCGCTCGGCCAGAACGGTGAGCAGTGCGGGATCCTCGATGGCACGCACCCCGTGCAGGACCCGGTCGGCCTGGAGGATGTCGATCGCTTCCCACACCGACTCGGGGCCCACGAGCTCGCCGGCGTGCGGGGTCGCCTGGAGTCCGGCCGCCTTCGCGAGTGCGAAGGGCTCGGCGAAATCGGCGCACGGGAAGCCGCGCTCGTCTGCCGCGAGACCGAGGGAGACGACACCGTCGCCGGCGAATTTGACCGCGGTTTCGGCGACGAGCATGGCCGCTTCCGGCCCGGCGGTACGGTCGATGGTGGGCATCAGCCCGAAGGCCACGCCATGCTTGGCCGAGGCGGCGCGGGCGAGGTCGATGAGCTCGCGCATCGCGGCGTCGAAGGTGCCGTACTGTTCCGCGTAGAAGCGGGGGCTCACACCGAGTTCGAGGTAGGCGACCCCCTCGTTGGCCTGGTCCTCGAAGATCTGGTCCATGAGGATACCGAGGTGGTCCGGGTGCCGCAGTGCGTCGAGCAGTGACTTGTAGGTTGCGCTGAACGCGGTGAAGCCCTTGAACCCCCGGGTCTCGGCCGGTTCGATGCCGAGCGCCGCCGAGAGCGAGATGAGGGTTTCCGGACGCATGGCGGCCTCCATGTGGAGGTGCAGATGGCCCTTCGGAAGGGCGCGGAGGTCGCGGAGCGCCGCGGGACGCAGCTCGGTGTCGGTCATGGTCATGATGTACTCCTCGTGAATCGGGGTGGTGCGGGTGAATCGGGGTCGTGCCGGGAGACGGGGACCGGGCGCGGGTGCGCCCGGTCCCCGCGAAATCATCCTTCGAGGCTGGCGTGCGCCGCTTCGAGGTAGCTCATGTCGACGTAGTCCTCGGGGGCGGGCAGATCGGTGTATCCGGCCACTTCGAGACCCGGGTACATCAGCTCGGTCATGAGGGCGGGATCCATCCAGAACAGCGGGTCGCCGTACTCCCCCACCACAAGCTCCTGCTGCAGCTCGTTCTCGCGGGTCTGCTGCTTGAGGTCGAGACCCAGGTCGGCGCCGAAATCATTCACTGCCAGCTCTGCAGCCACCGCGGGGTCGTCGCCGTTCTCTTCCCAGCCGCGGATGGAGGCCCGCAGGAACCCTTCCATGTCGTCGCCGTTGTCGCTGACGTACGACGAGTCACCGTAGATGACGTTGCCGTAGAGCGGCATTCCCAGGTCGGCGTACAACGTCACGACGTAGTCGTCCGGAGCCAGACCGTACTGCTCTTCGAGCATGATCGGCTGGTTGGTGGCGTACGCCGTGTAGGCGATGCCCTGACCGTCGACGAGCGGGGCGATGTCGAAGCCGACGGGGATGAAGTCGTAGTCGGGCTCGAGCCCGGCGATCTTGAAGGCCGCGTCGTAGTTGATCTGGGTGCCTTCCTGGCCGAGTACCGTCTTGCCGACCAGGTCCTCCGCGGTGCGCACGGGGTCGCTGGCGAGTGACACGAGGGCGCCGGGGCTTTCCTGGAAGAGCGCGCCGATCGCGGTCCAGTCGTTGCCGTCCGCGAAGGTCTGGAGCCAGCTCTGCGTGCCGGGCACGATGCCGATGTCGGCGCCGTCGGCGGCCAGGGTGGCCATCGTGGTCGGTGCGTTCGGTCCACCGCCGATCCACTCGATGTCGAGCCCTTCCTCTTCGTAGTAGCCCATCTGGTCCGCGATCCAGAAGCCGGCCCATTCCACGTTCTTGATCCAGCCAAGCGACACGCGGATGGTGGTGAGTTCTTCACCGCTATCGCTTGACGCGGTATCTTCGGCGCCGGCGCCGCCTGCGCACCCGGCGAGGGAGAGCGCTGCGACGACGGCCACGCCGGCTGTCGTGAGAAGGCGCCTGCGACGAGTGACATTGCGGCTGGTTGTAGCCAGGTACATGGTTCTCCTTGAGGGGTTGGGTGGAACGAGTGGGGTCTGCGGGAAGTCTTTCGGGGTCGCCTCAGGAGGTGACCGCGCGGGTCAATGGATCAGGTCAGGCGGCTTTCGACGCGGCGCTCCATGAGCTGGGCGCCGACGAAGACGAGCACCGAGACGACGGTGGCCACGAGGGCGGTTCCCCAGGAGCGCTCCATGTCCATGTAGCTGCGCGCCTGGGAGAAGAGAGCCCCGAGCCCGCTGGTGCCCATCAGGAATTCGGCGAGCATCGCGGCCAGCACGGCGCTCGGCGCGGTGATCCGCACTGACACCATCAGGTTTGGGAGCGCGTACAGCACGCCGAGGCGGCTGAGCACCTGGAGCTTGTTGGCGCCCAGGACGGTGAACAGGTCGCGGCCGGCTTCCGGAATCGCGGCGAGCCCCGACAGCGTGAAGACGAAAGCGGGAAAGAAGCAGATGAGCATGGTGGAGGCCAGCACAGCGGGGTCGCCGTAGCCGACGATCCTCGCGATGATCGGAATCAGCGCGGTGATCGGCACCGAGCGGATGATGAGGGCCGCGGGGGTCACAACGCCGGAGAGGGCGGCGGACCACCAGACGAGGACGGCGCCCACGAAGCCGATCAGGGTTCCGCCGACGAGTCCGCCCAGTGCCATCCCCAGCGTGTACAGGATCGACGGAACGTAGTCGGCGAACCCGGTGAAAACATCCGCGATCACGAACCACGGTCGTGGCGCCACGGTGGAGGTGTAGCCGTTGAGCACCACCCAGGCGTCCCAGCTCAGGAGCAGGAGCGCAATCGGCCACAGGTGCACGATGCCCATGCCGATCGAACGCGCGCGGGTCATGTGAACCTCCTCATGGCGACTCGCTGTAGTTGGATGAAGACGAGGTACGCCAGCAGCGACATGATCGTTGCGGCCATCGCGGCCGCCCAGAGCAGCGCCATCTGGTAGTTCTGCATGGCGCTCACGATGACCAGTCCGAGGCCCATGGGAGCGCCGAACCACTCACCGATGGTCGCGCCGAGGATGGCGGCAGGCGCGCTCAGGGTGAGCCCGTCGAAGAACGCCGGGACGGCTCGGGGAAGCTCGAGCCGGGCCAGGCGCCGCGTCCGGTTCGCGCCGATCACCGTGAAGAGGTCCTGGTGTGCGCTACTCGTGTTGGCGAAGCCTGATGCCATGGTCACGAACATGACGAACCCGACGCTGAGGGCGGCGATGACGGCGGGGGCATCTTCACGTCCAACGGTGGTGATCAGCAGCGGTGCGAGCGCAATCGTCGGCACGGCGTGGAGGATGGCGGCGAACCGGTCCATCCCCGGGCGGATGATCGGCACAACGAGGGCGAGGGCCGCCCCCAGCACCGCGATGACCGCACCCAGGAGGAAGCCCTGGGCCGCTGACGAGAAGGTGACGAGCGTGTTCCGCCACAACAGGCTCGCTCCGGCGGGGGTCGTCACGTAGGACACCACGTCCATCACGGGCGGCCATGCTCGTCCGGCAAGACCGAACTGGCCGATCAGCTGCGCGGCCAGGATGAGCAGGGCGCCGCCGGCGAGTGAGTAAGCGACCTTGACCGACGTCCGGGTGGGCGTATTCACGCGGCGTCGCCGTCGTTGGCGTCGAGAAGTGACGTCAGCTCGTCGACGAGCTCGTGGAATTCGGGTGACCTGGTGGTGGCCGCGTCGCGCGGGCGGGGGAAGTCAACGTTCTTGATGGTGCGCACCCGGCCCGGCCGCCCGGTCATCACGACGACGCGATCGGCGAGGATGAGGGCTTCGTCCACGTCATGGGTGACAAGGATGGTGGTGATCTTTTCCTCGCCCCAGATCCGGGCGAGTTCGGCATTCATCCGGCGTCGGGTCACCGCATCCAGCGCACCGAAAGGTTCGTCGAGAAGCAACAGGTCGGGGCTGAGGGCGAGGGCCCTGGCGATTGATACGCGCTGGCGCATGCCGCCGGAGAGCTGCTTCGGGCGAGCCTTCTCGAATCCCTTCAGGCCGACGAGTTCGATGAGCCCGTCCACGCGAGCGTCGTCGACCTTGCGCCCGGCCACCTTGTACGGCAGGGCGATGTTCGAGCGCACGGATGCCCAGGGCAGCAGCGCGTGCTCCTGGAAGGCCACCCCCAGGCGGTGCTGCGTGGCCAGCTCGTGCGGTGCGGCGCCGAAAATTTCGACGGTGCCGTTGGTCGGCCGGTCCAGCCCGGCCGCGAGACGCAGCACGGTGGACTTACCGCAGCCCGACGGGCCGATGATCGCGACGAATTCTCCTTCACGCACCTCCAGGTCAACCTCGGCGAGGGCCTGCAATTTCTTGCCGCGGCTGAGGGTGAAGATCTTGTCCGCGCGATTGACTGACACGGCGGTCCGGGTTGCGTGCTCCGCCGGTTTTGTCTCCATCGGAGTGAGCGTTGCAGTAGAGGACATCAGGCGACTCCGTTTCAGTGAGGGTGCTCCATCCAGACCCGACGCCCCTACTCCAGCGCGGTTGAATCGATTAGTTCAACACTAAAAACGGCCTGTTTCGGATATATGACGCCAGCGTGCGGGTCGTGTTAACGTTTCGACGGCACCCGGCCGGCGGGCCCCGGGAAACGGCAGCGCATCGGCCCTCGGGTCAGACTGGGAACACTGTCCTCGGGTCTTGGAGCAGCGCCGGATACGCAAAGGCCTGGCGGGACAGCTCACCGTGGAATTCGGCCGGCAGCCGCAGCGCCAGCTCGCCGTTGTCCTCCGAGGTCACGACTGACCCGGTGACGGTGCCGCGAATCAGGCTGCCACCATCCACCGTCAGCACCGCGATCCGGGTACCGGGTTCGAGAGCCGCGAAGGCTTCCAGCTGCTTCTGCCACTTCGGGTTGCGCCTGCCACGCGGGGACAGCTCCCGAATGGCGACAGTGCTGGTCGCCATCCACTCGTCGAACTCGCTACTGTTGCGGGGCCGAAGGATCCACAGTGGGGCAAGTGGCGCACCGGATGCCGCTGCAGAACTGACAGCATCCCCGGACGCTATCGGGTCGGGACCCGGCCAGACGTACGGCAGGTCATCCGGCACCCCGGGGAACAGTGGCGCGTAGAACTCGGGTGCCTTCCGCACCAGGTTGGAGCGGTGGCTCAGGTGCAACGCCTCATCGCCGAGCCAGGAGGGCAGCGCCACCGGTCCTCCGGCTGCCGCCTCCGGCGCGAACTCGGATATCAGGGGCCGGGTAGTGTCGGCGTGGCCACGACCGGTCCATTCATCCACCATGTCCAGCGCGTACCGGGTCAGGGCGGGCACGTACCCGCGCCACATCTGCATGGCGGGGTGGCTCTGCCAACCGTAGGACGGCAGCACAATCGCTCGGAGCACCTGCAGCGCCTCGACGCGTTGCTTGCCCAGCCGCGCAGGATCCAGGACGCTCGCGCTCTCGGCAAAATCGGGAAACGGAAGGAAGGTCTGCACGCCTCCAGTCTTACCCCGATAGGGCGACCCCGGCCGGGGCCGTCCCTGCTCGAAGCGGCGCCCCCGGACCGAAGCACCTGGCTAGCCTGACTCCATGGCATCGTCGCGGGCGTCATCCCCTGGCTCATCACCGGCTGGCGGGAGTTCGCCTGGGCCGGTGCGGCATGGGTCGTCGTGCCGCTGGCCGGCCTGATGATCGCCCTCGGGGTGAGTTTCCTCCTGCACGCCTTCGCCCTTTTCGCGCTGCACCGCGGCACGCCCGCACCGATCGCTCCCACCGAGACCCTCGTTGTGACGGGGGTGTACAATTTTGTACCTTGCCGTGCTCGCCATTATTCTCGGCCAGGCACTGCTGTTCGGGAGCTGGTTGCTCGTGCTCTACGCCGGGATTGCCTTCGCGGCGGTCTTCGCTTTTGTGAAGGGTTACGAGGAGCCGACCCTCACCCGCATCTACGGCGAGCAGCACCTCGAGTACCGACGCAACGTGTCTGGGTGGTGGCCGCGGGGGCCCAGGCGGTGAGTGCCGAAGCTGCCCGGTCAGGATTCGGCGGCGGCGTGGGCCGCGGCGCCCGTGTTCGCCAGATTCGACAGCAGCTGCAGTCCATCGTGCGAGGGGGATCCGGGCTCGGCGGTGAAGACGAGCATCTGCAGCCCACGGTCGCTGGAGAGATCCATCCCCTGGAACGTCAGGTCCAGGTTTCCGACGACGGGATGGTGCACGCGCTTGATGCCAGTACGGTGCTCGCGGACATCGTGGGATCCCCAGAGGGTGCGGAACAGGTCGCTTCGCGTGGACAGCTCGCCGACGAGGTCGCTCAGTAGACGGTCGTAGGGTGATCGGCCGGCTTCGGCGCGGAGAATGGCGACGATCTGCCGGGCGTTGGCCTCCCAGTCTCGGTAGAACACCTGTGCTTTCGGGTCCAGGAACACGAAGCGGGCGGCGTTCACCGGCGGGTGGGCATCCTCGAACATCACGGAGAACAGGGCATGGCCGAGCCGGTTGGTGGCGACAGCATCGAGGCGGCCGTTCTGGACGAACACCGGCACGGTCGACATGGCGTCGATGGTCTGCTGCATGCTGGGGGTCAGTTGAACCTTGCGGGACGGACGCCCCCGCTGCGGGTGGACGCCGGCGTTCGCAGCGCGCACCAGGTCGTACAGGTGGGAGTGTTCGGCGTCATCCAAATGCAACGCCCGGCTGATGCCGTCGATGACCGCCTCGGATACGCCGCTGGCGTTGCCCCGTTCGATGCGCTTGTAATACTCCGCGCTCATCCCCGCGACCAGCGCGACTTCTTCACGACGCAGCCCCGGCACGCGGCGACGGCCGCCGAAGTCCGGCAGGCCCGCCTCCTGCGGGGTCAGCTTCGCCCGGCGCGACACGAGAAACTCGCGAAGGTCGTCGTGGTTGTCCATGGAGTAGAACCTACGCCGCATCACGAGTGCTAAAGGGTCCCTCTCAAGGCACCTCTCGGTAGGGCCGCGCTAAATATCGGGCAACCGGATTGACTCGAACATCAGCCGCCCCGCTTCGGCGGCAGAGAACTTTGAGAAAGGCATCATCAATGAGCAACGTATGGTTTGTCACCGGTTCCGCCCGCGGTATGGGCGTCGACATCGCCAAGGCGGCCCTCGCCGCCGGCCATTCAGTCGTCGCCACCGCACGCGATGCCGCCAAGGTCACGGCGGCGCTCGGCGAGCACGACAACCTCCTCCCGTTGTCGCTCGATATCACCGACGCGTCTGCCGCCGTGGCCGCCACCGCGGCTGCGGTCGAGCGCTTCGGTCGCATTAACGTGCTCGTGAACAACGCCGGCAGCTTCTACGCCGGCTATTTCGAGAACATCAGCGAGCAGCAGCTGCGGGCGCAGATGGAGACGAACTTCTTCGGTCCCCTCAACGTCACCCGCGCCATCCTGCCGGTCATGCGCGAGCAGCGCTTCGGCCAGGTGATCACCATCACCTCGGCAGCCGGCCTGATGGGTCAGGAATTCGTCGCGGCATATGCCGCATCGAAGTTCGCGCTCGAGGGGTGGATGGAGTCGCTCCGGTTCGACCTGGAACCCTACGGTATCCGCACCATGGCCGTGGAACCGGGCTTTTTCCGCACCGAACTGCTCGTCGAGGGCTCGTCGACGATCTGGCCGGAACTCGACATCGCGGACTACACCAAGCGCACCACCGACACGATCGCGGCGTGGTCGAGCATGAACGGCCAGCAGGGCGGCGACCCGAAGAAGCTTGCCCAGGCGCTCGTCACGCTCTCCGACTCCCCCGAGCTGCCATTGCGGTTCCTTGCCGGCGCCGACGTCATGAGCGGTGTCGGGCAGAACCTCACCGTCATCCAGGGCCAGATCGACGCCCACCGCGACCTGTCGGCCTCTCTCAACTACGACGCCTGAGCCGACCGGCAGCGCCCAGGAGGCGATGCCGCCTTCGCAGGGCTGCCAGTCGTGCCGGCAACGGCCGGCACGACTGGCATCCGCCGCCTGTTGTTAGCCGCGCAGTTCGAGGTACTTGGCGATCAACGCCTTGGTCGACGAGTCCTGGGACTGCAGAGCGTCGGCGTCGCCGTCGACGGCAGGAGTGATCTGCAGCGCCAACTGCTTGCCCAATTCGACTCCCCACTGATCGAACGAGTCGATGCCCCAGATGGTGCCTTCGACGAAGACAATGTGCTCGTAGAGGGCAATCAGCTGGCCGACCACGCTGGGCGTGAGGGACGGCGCGAGGATCGACGTCGTCGGCCGGTTCCCGGCGAACGCGCGGGCCGGTACGACGGACTCCTTGGTGCCTTCGGCGCGCACCTCGTCGGCCGTCTTCCCGAACGCGAGAGCCTTGGTCTGGGCGAAGAAGTTCGCCATGAACAGAGCGTGCACGTCCTGGCCGGGCTCGACGGCGGCGCCGTCCCCGGTCTCATCCTTCAACGGGTGGGCGGGGTTCGCGACCGCGATGAAGTCCGCCGGGACCAGACGGGTGCCCTGGTGAATGAGCTGGTAGAAGGCGTGCTGCCCGTTGGTGCCCGGTTCGCCCCAGAACACCTCGCCGGTGTCGGTCGTGACGGGGGTGCCGTCCCATCGCACGCTCTTGCCGTTCGACTCCATCGTGAGCTGCTGCAGGTAGGCCGGGAAACGGTGCAGGTACTGGGCGTACGGAAGCACCGCGTGACTTTGCGCCTTGAGGAAGTTGGAGTACCAGACGTTCAGGAGACCCATCAGCACGGGCACGTTCTGCTCGAGCGGCGCGGTGCGCATGTGCTCGTCGAGGGCGTGGAAGCCGGCGAGGAACTCCCGCCAGTTGTCGGGGCCGATGGCGATGACCACGGAGGTGCCGATCGCGGAATCGATCGAGTACCGGCCGCCCACCCAGTCCCAGAACCCGAACGCGTTCTCGGGGTCGATGCCGAACGCCGCGACCTTGTCGAGGGCGGTCGACACGGCGACGAAGTGTTTGGCGACCGCGTCAGCGCGGGCGATGTCGGTTCCGTCGATGGCACCGGCGGTGAGGAGCTGGTTCCACAGCCACTCGCGGGCCAGCCGCGCGTTGGTGAGGGTCTCCAGGGTGCCGAATGTCTTGGATGCGACGATGAACAGGGTGGTTTCCGGGTCGAGGCCCGCCGTCTTCTCGTAGACGTCGTTCGGGTCGATGTTGGAGACGAAGCGGCACTCGAGGCCGGCCTGCACGTAGGGCTTCAGCGCCTCGTAGACCATGACGGGGCCGAGGTCGGAACCGCCGATCCCGATGTTGACGACGGTCTTGATCGGCTTGCCGGTGACGCCGGTCCACGCGCCGGAGCGCACCTTCTCGGCGAAGGCGTACACCTTGTCCAGGGTGGCGTGCACGTCGGCGTCGACGTCCTGACCGTCGACGACGAAACCGGTCGGCGGCACAAGGCCGGCGCCGTCTTTGGGGCGGCGCAGTGCCGTGTGGAGAACCGCTCGGTCTTCGGTCACGTTGATGTGCTCGCCGGCGATCATCGCATCGAATCGGCCCGACACGTCCACATCCTTCGCCAGCTGCAGGAGCTGGGTGAGGATCTCCTCGGTCAGGAGGTTCTTCGACAGGTCGAAGGTGAGGTCGGCGGCTTGATAGGTGTAGCGATCGGCTCGGTCGGGGTCGGCGGCGAACCAACCGCGCAGATCTGGCGTGAAGCCGTCGGCGATGCTGGCAAGCTGCTTCCACGCGTCAGTCGACGTGGGATCAACGGGGGCAGATTCGGTCATGATTTCTCCTCGACGCCGGACTACAGATTGCCCGCTAGTCCCGCAGTGCAGCGGGGCGGACCTCGTTTAACCCTATTGCCGTAGCCGGCCATCGGCATGCACCGAACGGAGAGGCCGGCCCGGCTCCCGAAATTTGTGGTGTCACAGGTAGGTGTCGGTGCTGAGGCTTTGAAGAGGTGCCGCGCCAGGTCCTGCCAGTGCACGGCGCTGGACGCGTCCGTCACGGGACGTTGACCAGCACGGCACCGAATGCGACGGGCAAGAAGTGCCGGGTCGTCGCATCCGGTGGCGACCACGAAGGTGAGCACGTCGCGACGCGGCCGCGGTGCCGTCCGCTGTCAGCACCGCGGCCGTCGGTGGCTCACCGGGTGCGGCGCGAAGCAATCGGGCCGCGTCTGGCGTGCTCATGGGCGCGCCCGCGCCCGCGCCGCAGCTGTCATGGTGCCTGTTCTGCGCGGCCCTGGCAGGACACACACAATTCGGCGTGCGGTACGACGGCCAGGCGTTCCGTCGCGATCGGCTCGAAACATCCGGTGCCGGTACCGAAGGTTCCCGTGCCGATGCGGGCCAAGGCCCGCGTGATCTGGGCGATGACCCGTCTGCTGGACTGCGTGGTGGACCAGGCCACGACGTCCAGGTGCGGTGCCGCGCGCGGATCCAGTTCGCCGATCAGTGCTTCCCGTTCCCGGAGTTGTCTCTTCAGGATCCGGCGGAAAGCGGCGACGTCGACCGGGGTGGCGCGGGCGGGTGAAGGCCGGGTGACCAAGGTTCTACTCCTAAGCGTTAGATGAAAAACGCGCCGCAACTGCGACGCGCTACTACCGGCCGATCCGACCGAATACCTGGGTCAGAGCGGTGGAGCGCGCGTGAGTGAGCAGAAGAGCACAACACATCCTGCAAAATCGAACCGGCGAGTCGGCACGACGCGCTGCGTCGCCGCGATGTGAGCGTCCACCAGACCCGGGGTGCGCGGAGCGCATCCGGAGGTCATTCGAGGCGTGGACATAGCCTCACCATAGCCCGGCCCCATTAAAGGCAAGTTGGCGGGTATTCCGCTCACATCGAGCGGACTGTGCCGTCGTTATTCCGGCGTCCGGCCGGGCTCTCTTTTCTGGGCGAGCCGCTGCAGTTGCCAGGCGTGCACCTCAGGCAGCCACTCCAGTGGCGCTGATGCACCGACCCGCGGGTCGTCGGGCACGCCGCCGTCCCGCAGGGTCTGCACGTACGCGCGATCCTGTTCGATTCGCGCTCGAATCCGGCCGTCTCCGCCGACCGACCCGTGACCGGGGATGACGACGTCGACGCCGTCCGCCACGGCCTCGAACAGCCGCAGCGCAGTGAGGTAATCCCCCAGCGGATCCGTGGCCTCCAGATCGAGGAACGGCATCAGGATGTCCGAGAGCATGTCGCCGGCCACGAGAACGCCGCGCTCCTCGATCAACAGCGCCGCATGGCCGACGGCATGCGCCCGATGCTCGAGGATCCGGACTGCCGGGCCATCCCACGGAACCTGCGGGGCATCAGCGGGTAGACCGGTGATGAACCCGAGCAGATCCATCGGAATGTCCTCCGCGTGCTCCGGCGGCAGCCCCTCGGCGATCTGGTCTTTCCAATCCGCGTTGGACAACACCGCCCGGATGGAGGCGGCGCCTGGGGCCGTGCCGTAGCGCGGAGCAACGCCGAAGCTGGGGCGCCAGAGCACGTGGTCCCAATGCGGATGCGTCGAGAACCCGGCTACAACGGGCTGGCCCAATGCGCGCAGGTCATCCGCGAGGTCGGCCATCTCGGCCCGGGTGATCCCGGGGTCGATGAGCAACACGCCATCCCTGCCCTGCACGACGATCGAATTACTCTGGAGGAACTCGCTCTCGTGGACCAGCACTCCATCCGCGACCTGCGTCAACATGGGGCTTCCTTCCGGGGTTTGCACCCGCTCGAGACGGTACTCCCAGGCGGTGGTGGAGCGCCATGGGCCGCCCTACGCTGAAGATATCGACGCCAGGCTCGAACGCTCACCCGCCTCACGATCGCCACAGGAGAAACGCATGGCCAGCAAACGCAATCCGCTCGATGAGCTGCGTGAGACGCTCAGCCATCTGGCCGAGCAGCTCAAGCTGCCGGGTTCGGATCGGGTCGATGATCTGGTGGGTGATCTCTTCGGAGGCCGCCCCGGCCCGGCCCGGCCGCTTGCAGAGGTGCAGGCCGATCTCGACGCGCTGGTCGGCTTGGAGACGGTGAAGGAACAGGTCCGAGCGCTCGTCGCACTGCTTCAGGTCCAGGCCCGTCGCAAGGCGCACGGCCTGCCCGAGGTGGCCACCTCCCAACATCTGGTGTTCCTCGGAAACCCTGGCACCGGCAAGACCACGGTGGCGCGGCTTCTCGCCGAGATGTACCGGGCGGTCGGCCTGTTGCAGAAGGGACATCTGGTGGAAGTCGACCGGTCGGGGCTGGTGGGGCAATACGTCGGCGCGACCGCCATCAAGACCGGCCGGGTGATCCGGCGGGCACTCGACGGCGTCTTGTTCATCGACGAGGCCTACGCTCTGGCACCGGGGGTGGCCGGCTGGACTTCGGCCCCGAGGCGATCGAGGTCCTGCTCAAACGGATGGAAGATCACCGCCACCGACTCGTGGTGATCGTGGCCGGCTATCCGCGGTTGATGGAATCGTTCCTGCTGTCGAACCCGGGCCTACGCTCCCGATTCGCGCGCGAGATCACCTTCCCCGATTACTCTCTCGACGCGCTCGAGGCGATCTTCAACCAGATGCTGGCCCAGCACGAGTACCTCCTGGAGCCGGGCGCTGAGCAGATGCTGCGCCGCATCCTCGCCGGCCTTCACACCGGCGAGGACTCCGGCAACGCCCGCTTCGGGCGCACCCTGTTCGAGCAGGCGCTCAATCGGCAGGCGCTGAGGCTCTCACTCGACGCGGACCGGAGCCTGGACGCGCTCGATCGTGACGACGTCATGACGCTCACCGCCTCCGACATCGTCGAGGCTACGCAAGCCCTGGGCGAAGGACCTGCGCCGGAGCCTGAACCGTCACGGTGGTGGCGCTGGCTGACCTGACGGGTTCAGCAACGTCCGCGCGCACACCATCGCGAAAACGCGTTGCGGCGTCCCATATCCACATCTCGATGCCGCCCGCTGCCCCGATAGAGTCGTCTTGCGGCGCGGCCGCCTGCTTTTCCGCTGATGGAGGTGAAGGGCCATTCCCCGTTCCGCATTTTTGCGAAATTGGCTCCTCACCCTGTTGATCCGGCGATGGCGAGCCCAGTCCAAACTCTTCGCCCTCGTCCTCGTCGTTTCCGTGGTCGCCGGAACTGTGCTCACAGGCTCGCTGCTCCTCGTCCGGTCCGCGGAAGAAGCCGGCGTCCGCGACGGTCTCGCGTCGATGACGGCGGATCAGGTCGACGTCTCCGTTCGCGTCCTCAATCCCGAAATTCCGGTGACCGACACCCGGGCGGACATCGACCGGGCTACCGCGCAGGCGTACGGAGCGGGTGTGGACTGGTCGAGTCGTGGCTGGGTGACGAGTGCGTGGGTGACGACGGCCCCTCGCACCGGCCGTTACCGCTGACACACCGCTCTCCCGCCGCGTCAGAACGGCCGACATCCTGCGAACAGGGGAAGAAACATGACAGTGACCAGCACCCTCTCACAGGGCAAAGCACTTGAGTTCGGGGCGGCGGCGCTCATCGTCTGCGACTCGGTGGTGCGAGTCTTCCGCGGCAATGGTGTCGAAGTCCAGGCCCTGCAGGGCTTGGATCTCCTGGTGCACGAGGGCGACATGCTGGCCATCGTCGGGGCGTCCGGCTCCGGCAAGTCCACGCTGCTCGGCATCCTGTCCGGGCTCGACGTGCCAACGGCCGGGCGTGCGCGGGTGGCGGGCCACGACCTCACCACGATGCGAGGTCAGGAGCTCGTGCGGTACCGGCGCTCGACCGTGGGATTCGTGCGACAGCAGTCGTCGCGCAACCTGCTGCCCAACCTCACCGCCAGCGAGAACATCGCCCTTCCGCTCGCCCTGGCCGGTGCGGGCAGGCGCGAGCGCGCGGCCAAAGCTGCCGAACTGCTCAGCGCCATGGGCCTGGTGGAGCGCGCTGACCAGGGGCCGGCGCAGTTGTCCGGGGGCGAGCAACAGCGCGTCTCGATTGCCGTCGCACTGGCCGGCTCGCCGCAGGTGCTACTCGCGGATGAGCCGACGGGCCAACTCGACGCCCGCACCGGCGAGGAGGTGTTCGCGGCCCTTCGCACCGTCAACGAGGCCCTCGGCTGCACGGTGGTGATCGTCACGCACGATGCGACCGTGGCCGGTCAGGTGCGACGGGCCGTCGCCATCCGCGACGGCAGGATCTCGTCCGACACGTTGCGCCGGAACGAGCTGAACGCCGAGGGGATCTCCACGTCGTCGGAGGAAGAGTTCGCGGTGCTCGACCGGGTGGGCAGATTGCAGTTGCCTAGCGAGTTCCGCCATGCCCTGCGGCTCAACGATTGGGTGCGGCTCACGCTGGAAGACGACCACGTCGGAGTCTGGCCAGAACACGGCGTCGGCACAGACGCGGAGGCAGGCCGGTGAACGACGTGCTCGTAGTGGAGAACCTCACCCGCACCTTCCGAACGTCGGTCGGCGACGTGACCGCCCTTCGGGACGTGTCGTTCCGCATTCCGCGTGGGCAGGTCGTCGCATTGTCGGACGGTCCGGGTCGGGCAAGACGACGCTGCTGAACTGTGTCAGCGGCCTCGACGTCCCCAGTTCGGGTTCGGTCCTCCTGGACGGGAAACCCGTCACCGGTCGTCCCGAATTAGAGCGCACCGCCCTGCGCAGGGACTCGATGGCGTTCGTCTTCCAGACCTTCGGTCTTCTCCCGCATCTGTCGATCGCGGAGAACGTGGGTCTGCCGCTGCGACTGCGGCGCGAAGACCCGGATCGTCGCGAGGAGCGCGTGGCTCATCTGCTCGACCTGGTGGGACTCGGTGGTCGGGGTCGTTCGCGGCCCGACGAGTTGTCCGGCGGTCAGCAGCAGCGCGTGGCGATCGCGAGGGCGCTCGCGAATTCGCCGCGGCTGCTCATCGCCGATGAGCCGACCGGCCAATTGGACGCGCAAACCGGAGCCGCCATCATGGACCTCATCCGTGCCGTGGTGCACGCCGAATCGGGGACGGCCCTCATCGCCACCCATGATCAAGCGGTGCAGGGATCGGCCGATCGCATCCTCCACATCGTGGACGGGGCACTCACCAGCGGTGGTCACCACGCGGCGATGAACCCTTGACGGGCCCGCCGGACTGGGGCCAGTCTGGACGCGTGGGGGTTGCGAAGGAGCGAACTCGTGAAGGCGCTGGAGCGGGTCGGAGCGTTTAGCGGAGCAGCCTGGGTGTTGCTCGCCAATCTCAGTAGCGCAATGGTCGGAGAGGGCTCCGGAGGTGGGGGTTCGCCCGGGCAACGGACCCTGGACGAGGCAGAGAGAATCGCCGAAAACCCGTGGACTCGGCCGGCCTATTTTCTGGTGATCCTCGGGACGATGGCGTTGATCATGTTCGTGGGCTATCTGTGCTGGCGCGTTCGAGAGGGCGGGTGGGTTGCGACCACGGCAATGGTCGCGGGTACCGCCGCGATCATCGCGAATCTGATTTCCACGTCGATCGTGATCACGATATCCGTCCTGCGCGATGAGCTCTCACCGGAGCTCGCCCATGCGCTTGAAGACCTCGATGGCGCCGGGCACCTGGTGCAATCCCTGCCCTTGGGGGTGTTCGTGCTGTTCGCCTCCGTAGGGGCACTGATGACCAGGGCACTGGGGCGGGTGCTGGGCTGGGCCGGGGTCGCGGTCGGGGCAACGAGCATCATCGTGTTCGCCGCCAGCGGGCTCCCCGACACCGATGACATCTTTGCGTGGCCTTTCCTGTTGGTCTTGCTCTGGGTTGCGGTCGTGAGTCTGCGGCTCGGCTTCGTACGCACGAGGAACACCGCGCCCACACCGGCCGAGCATCCCTCAACCTGACAACTGACCCGGGGCGCGGCCGCAGGTGGGGCGCCCTGAAGCACCGGTGAGCGCCCCGCCTGGACCGGTGGAGCTAGGCCAGCGTCGGCTGCAGCAGTCCCTCGAGGCGCTGGTAACTCGTCTCCATGCCGTCGGTCATGCCGGTCGCCAGCACCGCGTCGCGCTGCTCGGCGTTCGCATAGGTGATGACCAGGGAGAGCAGGGTGCCGCCCTCGACCTCCGTGAGGGTCATCTCGTTGAGCGTCGCCGGGAAGTCCATCCCGATCATCGTCTCGGTGGTGGCCGCGCGGTACGGTTCCTCCGACTCGAGCAGCTCTCCGGTGAAGCCGAAGCGTTCCTCGCCGCCTTCCCGCTGCCACTCATAGCGGTAGCTGTCTCCGACGGCGGTCGCGATCTCGCAGACGGGCATCGACCAGCCGTCGGGCCCGAGCAACCACTGCTTCATGAGGGTGGCGTCGTTGTGTGCCCGCCACACCTGGTCGACGGTGCCGCGGATGACCCGCGCCACCCGCACCTGGGTGTCGCTGAGGATCTGCGCCTGAGCCCCGCGCTCGGTGGCGAATGCTGCCAGATCGGCCAGCACCTGGTCGATCTGGGCCATCGCCTCGCGAGTGCCCTTGAGCATGCCCATCTCAAGAAGTTGTTGCATCTGCTCGAGTGAGTCGAAGTGCGAGGTGGTCTTGAGGCGGCTGCCGTCGCTCGTCTCCTCGAAGACGAAGTCCATGCGGGTAGTCGGGAGATCGGGGTTCGGCACGCCCGCCGCATCCGAGAAGCGGTCGAGCACTTCGAAGGTGTGGGGAGCGTCGGCCGAGGTCCAGTCCCAGCAGCCGTAGTGCACGTCTCCCTCCGGCCCGGTCATCGAATAGACGCTGCGCCCACCGGCCAGGGCGTCGTGCCGAAGGAACGTGGCTGGATACGTCGGCGGACCCCAGAACCGCTCGATTTGACGCGGATCGGTGTATGCGTCCCAGAGCCGGCGAAGTGGTGCCGCGAAGTCGGCGACGATGGTGATGGCGAGCTGGTCGAGGTCTTTCTCGACAGAGGTGACGGGCATGATGTTCCCTTCGATCAGGTGTCGGGTGGAGCCGGTTCGTCTTCCGCAAGCAGGATGTCGAGGCGGTCGATGCGCGAACGCCAGAGTTCTTCGAAGTGGTCGAGCAGGCGCTGCGCCTGGCGGATGCGCTCGAGATTTCCCCGCACCATCCGCTCACGACCACGTGATTCTTTGGTCACGAGCCTCGCCTCCTCCAAAACTGCAACGTGTTTCTGCACGGCCGCGAAGGACATGTCGTAGGAATCCGCCAGCTGAGACACCGAGACATCGGTGACCAGCGTGCGGCGCACGATATCCCGCCGCGTCGCGTCCGCGAGGGCACGGAAGAGGCGGTTGACGTCCTGCTCGGAAAGCTCTGATACAACCATTTGGTTGCAGTTTATGCGGCGCGAACGAATCGCGCAACCACCGAACGGCTTCGTCGAAGAATTTCAGCCGGCGACGATGAGTGCCTGAGGGGCTGCTTGGCTCATCCTGGTTTGCAGCCATCTCAGTTGGGTGCTGGTTTGGCTGTTGCAGGCCGTGACCACCGCCAGGAGTTCAGTGTCCCGCATCCCCTGCGCGGCTTGCCTGATCATGGTCCAGGTGATGTCGACGAAGCTCGCGAGGAGGTAGAGGTCTTGCAGGTCCCGCAGGAGACCGACCGGTCCGGACCGGACCTCGGACAGGCCATCGGCGTGCAGGCGTTCCGGTTCATCGTCGTCCACCTCGCCGTACCGGGCGATGACGGGCTGAAGGGCCCTCTGGTGCGCGTCACATTGTTCGGCGAGGGTCCGGCAAAGAAAATGGATGTCGGGTTCGTGTCCGTGTCCCTCCGACACCTGGCGATAAGACTCCGCGAGGGTGCCTTCTGCCCGGTTCAGGAGCCCGAGGTAGAGCGGTAGCTTCATGAGTGTTCCTTCTTCGTCTCGGCGACGGGCGGTTCGATCGGAGCGAAAGTTTCCGTGGCCTGGGCCGCCGCACCGCCGACCGTGGGCAGGATCCTGCGCCCACCGGCAACGGGGCGGGAAGCCGTGGTGGTGGGCGCCGGCGCGGAGCCGGTGGCGTCTGCGACCTTCCTGATGCGGACGGCCGCGTTCTTCAGGACGGGTTGTTTCGAAACTGGATCCCACTCCGTGATGGTGAGCTCATTCGCGGCCTGACGCCAGGTTTTCGAGGCGGCAGGATCGTCCCGATAGCCGTAGTGGAAGGGGGCGAAGATACTGCCGTCCCGGATTCCGCTGACCCTCACCGGGGCGATGATGTGGCCGCGCCGCGATTCGACCCGCACGATGTCCCCCTCCCGTAGCCCATAGGACTCGGCATCGTTGGCGGACATCTCCACCCACACGTCCGGGGCTGCCGCGTTCAACTGCGCGGACCTGCCGGTCTTGGTGCGGGTGTGAAAGTGGTACACGGTGCGGCCGGTTGAGTACCGGAAGGGGTAGTCCTTGTTGCGCCCCGGGTTTAATGGAGGTTCTTGATCACCGGAAAGGTTGAGAATCATGCCAGCGTTGAAGAAGTATCCACCGGAGTTGAAGGATCGGGCGGTGCGGCTCGTCCTCGAGGCCCGTGACCAGGATGGCGGCCGTCGTGGAGCGTGTGCCAGGATCGGGCAGCAGCTCGGGATCCCGGCGGACACGCTGCGTGGCTGGGTGCATCGCACCGAGGTCGATCATGGGCTGCGGCCCGGGA
>NZ_JAODBG010000040.1 GCF_025463825.1 Cryobacterium sp. | reverse complement strand
TCAATCTCCCGGAACCGGTTCTGGGGATCACCGATCCCGGTCTGGACCTCGGACGACCCGCTGTACCCGCGGACCGACGTGTACGGCTAGCTGGACAAACTGGCCGCCGACTTCGGGGTCCGCCCGGCCGACCTGCACCGGCCCTACATCGACGAGCTGACCCGGCCCAACCCGGACGACCCGACGGGCCGCTCGACCATGCGACGGATCGAGGACGTGCTGGACGTCTGGTTCGACTCCGGCTCGATGCCGTACGCGCAGGTGCACTATCCGTTCGAGAACCAGAAATGGTTCGACGGAAGTCCGGGTGGGGTGGCGGGAGAGGCCGGTCCCGACGGTGAGTCCGGGGTCGACGCGCATTTCCCCGGTGATTTCATCGTCGAGTACATCGGGCAGACCCGCGGCTGGTTCTACACGCTGCACGTGCTGGCCACTGCGCTGTTCGACAAGCCGGCGTTCCGCACCTGCGTGTCCCACGGCATCGTGCTGGGCAACGACGGCCAGAAGATGAGCAAGTCGCTGCGCAACTACCCGAGCGTCTTTGAGGTCTTCGACCGTGACGGCTCCGATGCCATGCGCTGGTTCCTGATGAGCTCCCCGGTGCTGCGCGGCGGCAACCTGATCGTCACCGAAGAGGGCATCCGCGAGGGCACCCGCCAGATGCTGCTGCCGCTGTGGAGCACCTGGTACTTCTTCTCGCTCTACGCCAACGCCACCGGCCACACCGCCACCTGGCGCACAGACTCGACCGACGTGCTCGACCGATACCTGCTGGCCAAGACCCGCGACCTGATCGCGGACGTCACCGGAGACCTCGAACGGCTCGACAGCACCCTCGCCGCCGCCCGCCTGCGCGACTTCGCCGATGTGCTGACCAACTGGTACGTGCGCCGTTCCCGCGACCGGTTCTGGGCCGGAGTCGCCGCCGACGGCACCGGCGCCGACGCCTTCGACACCCTGTATACGGTGCTCGAAACGGTGACCCGGGTGGCAGCACCACTGCTCCCGCTCGTCTCCGAGCGCATCTGGCAGGGCCTGACCGGCGGGCGCAGCGTGCACCTGACCGACTGGCCCGATGCCGCGGTCTTCCCCGCCGATCCGGGCCTGGTCACGGCCATGGACCAGGTGCGCCTGATCAGCTCCACCGTGCTGTCGCTCCGCAAGAAGGCGGGCCTGCGGGTACGGCTGCCGTTGGCGAACCTCACCGTGGTGACCACGAACACGGCCGCGCTGGCCGGGTTCGAGGGCATCCTGCGGGACGAGCTGAACCTGAAGGCCGTCACCCTCGTCGAGCAGCAGCCGGACAGTGCCGAGAGCTACGGCATCACCTCCAAGCTCACCGTCAACGCGCGGGCAGCCGGCCCGCGCCTGGGGAAGCAGGTGCAGCAGGTCATCAAGGCCGCCCGCACCGGAGACTGGAGCGAGACCGACGGTGTCGTCACCGCCGGCGGCATCGCCCTGGCAGCGGGGGAGTACGAGCTCGAACTGCAGGCAGCGTCCACCGCGGCCGACGCGGAGTCGGTGCTGAACAGCTCGGCGCTAGCGCTGCTGGCCGGCGGCGGCTTCGTGCTGCTGGAGACCACCACCACACCGGAGCTGGAAGCTGAGGGCCTGGCCCGCGACCTGATCCGGGCCGTGCAGGACACCCGCAAGTCAGCGGGCTTCGAGGTCAGCGACCGCATCCGGCTCGACCTGGTCTTCTTCGACGAAGCGGATGCGGCGACCTTCGCCCTCGCCACCGCCGTCGACGTGCCCGGGGAGACCCTGGCCACCCGTTTCGCCTCCCACACCTCCTCGTCCGTCGACGCCGACGTGCTCGCCGCCGGCACACCGGCGGAGTGGCTGCCCGGCCTGACCGGCACCCCCGTCGAGCACTACGTGCGTTTCGAGGCCAACCACTACGCGAACTCCGCCCCGGTGATCGTTGCCGTCGCCCGCGACAAAGGAACCATACATGTCTGACGATTACTTCCCCGACGAATTCCGGGACGCCGGCGACGCCGTGCTGTCCGCGCTGCTCGAGCGGGTCGGCGAGGGTTTGCCGCAACCGCGCCTGCAGCCCACCCGCCGCGCCGTTGAACTGCTGGGCGACCCGCAGAATTCCTACCCGATCATCCACGTGACGGGCACGAACGGCAAGACCAGCACGAGCCGCATCATCGAGAGCATCCTGCGTGCCTACGGGCTGCGGACCGGCCTCCTCGTGAGCCCGCACCTGGTCCGACTCAACGAGCGCATCGTGATCGACGGTCAGTCCATCAGCGACGAGGCCCTCGCCGCGAACTGGGCCGACATCCAGCCCTACCTGCGCATGGTCGACGCCGAGCTCGAAGCCGCCGGCGACGTTCCGCTGACCTTCTTCGAGGCGCTCACGGTGCTGGCCTTCGCCTGCTTCGCGGATGCCCCCGTCGACGTTGTCGTGCTCGAGGTGGGCATGGGCGGTGAATGGGACTCCACCAACGTGGCCGACGGCCAGGTGGCGGTGTTCACCCCAATCGCGCTGGACCACACCAAGCGGCTGGGCAGCACCATCGCCGAGATCGCGCGCACCAAGGCGGGCATCATCAAGCCCGCGGCGGCCATCGTCACCGCCGGCCAGGTGCCGGAGGCACTGGCGGAGCTGAACCGCGCCGCCGAACTGACCGAGTCCACCCTCGTTGGCGAGGGCGCCCAGTTCGAGCTCCTCGCCAGCCACGTCGCGGTGGGCGGCCAGCTCATCTCGGTGCGCGGCATCGCCGGCACCTACTCCGAGCTGTTCCTGCCGCTGTACGGCACCCATCAGGCACAGAACGCCGCCGTCGCCATCGCCGCCGTCGAGTCGTTCCTCGGCGCCGGCAGCCAGGCGCTCGTCGAAGACATCCTGGTGGAGGGGCTCGCCACGGCGACCTCGCCGGGACGCCTGCAGTTGGTCGGCATCGAGCCGACCGTGCTCGTCGACGCCGCGCACAACCCGCATGGCGCCCTGGCCCTCACTGCGGCGCTGCAAAGCTACTTCGACTTCGATGAGATCGTCGTCGTCGTCGGCATCCTGGCCGACAAGGACGCCGGTGGCATCGTCGAGGCCCTCCGCCCCATCGCCAGCCGTTTCCACGTCACCCAGTCGCACTCCGAGCGCGCCGTGCCGGTTGACGAGCTGGCCGACCTGGTCGCCGAGCACGTCGGCGACGCGGACACCTTCCGGTTCGGCGACCTCGCTCAGGCCCTGGACGCAGCCCGCGGCTGGGCGCAGGACGAGCCCAAACGCGCCGTGCTCGTGGCGGGGTCGATCACCCTCGTCGGCGACGCCGTTGCGCTGGCCGACGCGGGAGACTGGTTGACCCCGTGAGAGGGGGAAGCGTACGCCGCTCGCTCGCCTCCATCGTGCTCGGCTTCGAGCTCGTGGTGGTGTTCCTGGCGACCCTGGTGATCTTCGGGCTCAGCGACCTCCCGGCCTGGGTCACCCTGGGCGGGGGAGCGCTGCTCTGCCTGATCATGGTCGCCACGCTCGGGTTGTTACGGTTTCCCTGGGCCTACGGGATCGGCTGGGCCGTCCAGGTCATCATCGTCGCCACCGGCTTCCTCAACCCGGCGATGTTCGTCGTCGGGGCCTTGTTCGCCGGCATGTGGGTCTACTGCATGATCACCGGCACCAGAATAGACCGACAGCAGAAGGAGAACACATGAGCACTCAGGTTCAGGAAACACTCGTATTGGTCAAGCCGGACGGCGTTGCCCGCAATCTCGCCGGCGAGATCCTCCGCCGCATCGAGGCGAAGGGCTACTCCCTCGTCGACATCAAGCTTGTGCAGGCGGAGCGTTCGCTCCTCGCCGAGCACTACGCCGAGCACGCCGGCAAGCCGTTCTTCGAGCCGCTCGTCGAGTTCATGGAAAGCGGATCGATCCTGGCCATCCGGGTCGCCGGTGACCGGGTCATCGAGGGCTTCCGCGCCCTCGCCGGCACCACGGACCCCACCACCGCGGCGCCCGGAACCATCCGCGGCGACCTCGGCCGGGACTGGGGCCTGAAGGTGCAGCAGAACCTGGTGCACGGCTCGGACTCGCCCGAATCCGCCGCCCGCGAGCTGGCCCTCTGGTTCGCCTGACCCCAGCCCTCAGTACCAGCAATGACGAAGGCCCCGGAACGAAAGTTCTCGGGGCCTTCTCGCTCTCCAGAACCGCACGGTGATAAGGAAATAGTGCGGTCATACGGGCGGAATCGACCATAGAGTCCTTTTTTCCGTCCTTTTTCCTTCGCGGGGGTCAGAGGCGGTTCAGGACGTCCATTTGGACCTGCGCGATCGTCGCGGCGACGATGTAGCAGGCGATGGTGATCACGAAGAGCCAGGAGTAGGCGCCGGCGGCGGCGCGGCGGACGCGTGCCGGGGCGGGGATGATGCCGGTCTTGAGGTTGTACAGGGTCACGGCGAGGAACACCGGGATCGTCACCGTCCACGTGACCATGCACCACGGGCAGAGCACGTCGAGCACGAAGAAGCTCTGGCCCATGAGCCAGATCACGAAAGCCAGCGCACCCGTCACCCCCAGGTTGAGGCCGAGCCAGAACCAGCGTCTGAACGACGCGCCGCCGAGGATGGCCGCGCCGATGGTGACCACAACGCTCCAGCCGGCCACGCCGATCAGCGGGTTCGGGAAGCCGAACACAGCGCCCTGCCAGGAGCCCAGGTTGGTGCTGCAGCCGACGAGGACACTGAAGTTGCAGGACAACTGGGCGGCCGGATCTTCCAGCAGCGCGATCTTGTCCAGGGTGAGTGCACAAGCCGCGGCGAAGCCGATCGCGCCGGCGATCACCAGGAAGACGGCAAGGCCGATGGGAGGCTTTTTTGACACTGTGGATGGCACGTACGGATTATGTCATGTGGCGCGCACGCGACCCTGAGAATGCATGCGATAATCGAAACAGTCGTTTGAGCCGCGCTCAAACCGATGCCATAAGGCTTAATGGGCGGCATTCGCCCAGATTTATTGGTCGTAGACCAAAGGTATTAGCAACCAGAGCCAAGAGCCGGTTGCAGGACGCAAAAGGATTCGCGGGGTTTTCGCGCAAGCGGAAGCGTCGCTCGAGAGAGTAGCCGAGTGGGTGGCGCGGTCACCCACAGCGGTCAAGGAGCGCACCAGTGATGGTGGAAGACAACGACAACAAGAAGCGCAAGGGCCTGTTCGGCACTCGCAAGACAACCAGAAAGGCAGCCCCGGCACAGCAGCCCGCACCGGCCATCGACGTAGCGTCAACGCCCGTCGAGCCCGTGCTGGATGTTGAAGCCCTGGCGGCGGACGCCATCGACCAGCCGGTCGCGTTCCCAGCGCTGCCCACCCCGTACGACGAGAGCGTCGAAACGGTCCGCCGCCCGACGACATCCCTGATCTTCCAGGCGCCGGCCATCCTTCCGGCGCCGGTTCGAACCGGCGGACGCGTTCTCGACGACGAGGACGACGACGCCGAGGAGTCCTCGACGGTTCGCCGCCGTGCGCGCCGTCGCACCGGCGAGGAGGGCCGCAGCGACGACCCCGCCAACACCGTCGTCCGGGTCCGCACCCCGCGCGAACCGGAGCTCATCACCGAACCGCAGCGCATCAAGGGCTCGACCCTCCTGGAAGCCAAGAAGCCGCGCCGCCGCGACGGCCGCGACGCCGGCCGTCGCCGCCCGGTCATCACCGAGGCCGAGTTCCTCGCCCGCCGTGAGTCGGTCGACCGCGCCATGGTCGTCCGCGCCAAGCACAACAAGATCCAGATCGGCGTCCTCGAAGACGGCGTGCTCGTCGAGCACTACGTGGCCAAGAACCAGGATGCGTCGCTGATCGGCAACGTCTACCTCGGCCGGGTGCAGAACGTTCTGCCCAGTATGGAAGCCGCCTTCGTGGACATCGGCCGCGGCCGCAACGCCGTGCTGTACTCGGGCGAGGTCGACTGGGACGCCGCAGCGGTGAACTCCCCGGGCGGCAGCCAGACCCGCCGGATCGAACTGGCCCTCAAGCCCGGCGACAAGGTCCTCGTTCAGGTCACCAAGGACCCGATCGGCCACAAGGGCGCCCGGCTCACCAGCCAGGTGTCGCTGCCGGGACGTTACCTCGTCTACGTGCCCAACGGTTCCATGAACGGCATCAGCCGCAAGCTCCCGGATACCGAGCGAGCCCGCCTCAAGAAGATTCTCAAAGAGGTGCTGCCCGACAACGTGGGCGTCATCGTGCGCACCGCCGCTGAGGGTGCGACCGACGAACAGCTCACCCTGGACGTCAACCGCCTCACGGCCCAGTGGGCCTCGATCGCCAAGCAGGTCGACACCGTTTCCGGCCCGGCCCTGCTGCACAGCGAACCCGACCTGCTCATCAAGATCGTTCGGGACGTCTTTAACGAGGACTTCCACAGGATGATCATCTCCGGCGACGACTCCCAGGAGATCATCGAGTCCTACCTGCGCCAGGTGGCACCCGACCTCGTCGAGCGCGTGCAGCGCTACGAGGGCGAGCGAGACGCCTTCGACGAGTACCGCATCTCCGAGCAGATCGAGAAAGCGCTCGACCGCAAGGTCTGGCTGCCCTCCGGTGGCTCCCTCGTGATCGACCGCACCGAGGCGATGACCGTCGTCGACGTCAACACCGGCAAGTTCGTCGGCTCGGGTGGAAACCTCGAAGAGACCGTCACCAAGAACAACCTCGAGGCGGCCGACGAAATCGTGCGCCAGCTGCGCCTGCGCGACATCGGCGGCATCATCGTCGTGGACTTCATCGACATGGTGCTCGAGTCCAACCGCGACCTGGTGCTGCGACGCTTGGTCGAGTGCCTCAGCCGTGACCGCACCAAGCACCAGGTGGCCGAGGTCACCTCTCTCGGACTCGTGCAGATGACCCGGAAGAAGCTGGGCCTTGGCCTGCTCGAGTCCTTCAGCGAGAACTGCGAGGCCTGCGCCGGCCGCGGAATCGTCATCCACCACGATCCCGTCGTCAAGCACCGCCAGACCGCGCAGCCGCCGCAGGAGCGTCGCCCGCGCAGCAAGTCGAACGGCAACGGCCACGACAACGGCCAGGGCGGATCCCGCAGCAACGGCTCGGCCGGCAACGGCCACGCCCCCCAGGCGGCCACCGACGCCGCCAAGGCCGGCCACGGGACCCACGGGATCACCGAGGACGCCAAGCACGCCCTCGCCCTGATCGCGGCGCGCACGATCAAAGGCTCACTCACCGGGTCGATCCCGGTGATCGCGCCGGCCGAGGCCGGTCAGGCCGGCACCGCGGCCGTATCCGACGCCACCGCGACAGCGCCGGCGCTCGAACCGGCCGCAACCGAGGTCGTCGCGGCCGAGGTCGCTGCCGCCGGGTCGGATTCCGTCGACGCCGGACCGGCAGGCACCGACCCGGCGACCACCGACCGATCTAACTCGAGAGGCACCCGCGGCCGCTCCGGCAACCGCGCCAGCCGCCCGGCCGATGACTCCGCAGACACCGCCGGAATCGTCAGCGGCACCGTGGACGGCGCCGACACCGTCGAGGAGCCGAAGACCGTCGAGACCGCACGCGGCTCGGCTCAGGCGGCGGCGACCACCGACCGTGCGGATGCCGGCGCCCCGGACTCCGACGGCGTTGAGATCCTCGACATCCCGGTCAAGAAGTCCCCGCGGAACCGCCGGCCGGTCAGCAAGCAGGTCACCGACCAGCTGCTGGACTCCGTCCTGGATGCCCTGCCGGAGCCCAAGCAGCCCGGCCAGGGGCGCTCACGCAGCCGGCGGGTGACCACCGCCGGCGGTCCGACCGCCGCGGCCGCGACTCCGATCGTGATCCCCGCACCGGAGAACCGGTAACGCCCGTACGAAGCCGAATGAACGGCGCCGCCTCCACGGCGGCGCCGTTTTCCGTCCCCCGGCGCTGGTCTAGGCTGGACGGATGCGCGGGGATCGAGTGGGAGCGCGTCGCATCCCCACCGGCCTGATCCTCGGTGTCGTCCTCGTGGCCCTCGCCTTCACCGTGCGCGCGGTGAGCCCGGCCTTCGCCGGCTGGGGCTTGCCGGACCGCACCCAGGACACCATCACGCTGGCGCTGAGCGTCATCATCGAGTCGGCGCCGTTCGTGTTCCTCGGCATCTTGCTTTCCACCGTCGTGCAGGTCTGGCTGCCGCACGGTTTCCTGCTGCGCTTCCTGCCCCGCCAGCCCCTGCTGCGCCGGGCGGCCATCTCGCTCCTGGGTATGTTCTTCCCGGTCTGCGAGTGCGGGAACGTGCCGCTGGCCCGCGGGTTCATGGTCGGCGGGTTCACCGTGCCCGAGTCGATCACCTTCCTGCTGGCCGCTCCGATCCTCAACCCGATCACCATCATCACCACCCACCAGGCGTTCGGTTTCGGCGACGGCATCCTGATCACCCGGATCGTGGCCGGGTTCATCATCGCGAACGTCATCGGCTGGCTGTTCAGCCGACACCCGAACCCGGACAGCCTCCTCACGCCGTCCTTCGCCGCCAGCTGCGCCCGCCCCGAGCCTGCCGGGCACGACCATGACCATGACCACGGTCCCCAGCGCGGCCGGACTCCGAGCCGAATCCACACCTCCGTCGACCTGTTCGCCAGGGAGACTGCCGTCATCATGCCGGCGCTGTTCATCGGGTCGCTCGTCGCGGCGCTCACCCAGGTGTTCGTCCCCCGGTCGGTGTTGCTGGCTCTTGGCAGCAACCCGGTCTGGTCCGTGCTGGCCATGATGGCGCTGGCCTTCATCGTGGCGGTCTGCTCCAACGTGGACGCCTTCTTCGTGCTGTCGTTCGGCAGCACCTTCATGCCCGGCGGTATCGCCGCCTTCCTCACCTTCGGAGCCATGATCGACGTCAAGATGCTGGCCCTCATGCGCACGACCTTCAGCACCCGCACCCTGGTGCAGATCACCGCGCTCGTCGCGCTCATGAGCGCCGCGGCGGGATTGCTGCTGAACTATGTCGGCTAGGCGCACGACGGTCGCCGACAGCCGGCGCGGAACGGGCTGGTCGGCAGGGCTGGCCGAGCACTGGCGCGGCATCGGGCTGAGCCTGGTCGTCGTCGTGGCGACGGTGTGGCTGGGCGCGACCGGCCAGCTGGGGCTGTACATCCACCCCCGGTACTTCGGTTTCACCCTGGTGATGGCCGCCCTCGGCCTGGTCTTCGTGGTGGCGTCGTTCTTTTTCTCGTCGTCCTTCCTGGCATCGGCCCCCGCCGAACGCACCAGCCCGCGCCGGCTGGCCCTGTCCGTGACCGGCAGCGGAATGCTGCTCCTGATCGCCGCCGTGACGGTCCTGGCGATCCCCCCGGCCACGCTGACCAGCGCCACGGCCACCCAGCGCGAGGTCAACTCGGGCGGCCTGGACACGACGGATGCGGCGGAGCAGGCGGCCACCCTGGTGGGAAACGGGGATTATGAACGGCTCAGCGTGAAGGAATGGGTGTCGCTGCTCGCTCAGTCCGACGATCCGGCGCTCTTCGCCGACAAGTCCGCGAAGCTCACCGGTTTCGTGCTGCCGGACACCGACGATCCGGAGAACGTCTTCTACGTCGCCCGGTTCGTGGTCACCTGTTGCGCCGTCGACGCCCAGCCCATCGGCGTTCCCGTCTACCTGCCGGGCTGGTCGAACACCTACACAACCGATGCATGGGTCGAGGTGGCGGGCACGTTCACCCCCAACCCCAGCGGCCTGGCGAAGGCGGCCCTCGCGGTGGAGCCCGCCACAATCGAGTCCGTCGAGCAGCCGAGCGACCCGTATGTCTACTGAACCAGTGACTCCCGAGCGGATGCCGGCAGAGCCGTCCCCGGCGAGACGGGCCGCCGACAGGCGGTTCCGGCGCACCCTCGGGGCGATGATCGTCGGGCTCCTGGTGCTGTGCCTCGGCCTCGTGGCCGTCAACGTGCTCAACGGGCCGCGGCTCACCGGCACCAGCATCGACACGAGCGCGGTGGTGACCAAGGCCAATCAGCGCCTGGTGCTCGAGACCAACCAACAACTGGCCGAGGTCACCGCCGAGCAGGTCACGGTGACACCCGCCAGCGCCGTCCAGGTTCAGACCACCAACGACACCGTCATCGTCGTCTTCTCCCAACCGTTGGACTACGACACCGAGTACACCGTCGGCGTCTCCGGCGTCACCGGGCCGTTCCCCGACCGGGTGTCCACCCTGTCCACCTCCTTCCGGACCGGCGAGTCACCGCTCTACGTGCTCAGCCGGATGCCGGCCCTGCCCGGTGAGTCCACCAAGGCCCCCGACCGCATCGTGCGCACCACCGTCGGGTCCGCCGACACGACGGAGGTCTTTTCCGCCCCGTACATCCAGGCCTTCGTCCCCACCGGCGACGGGCTCGCGGTCGTGACCCTCGCCGACGACCTGACCAGCCGGCTGAGCCTCGTCGACTCCGACGGAAAGGCCGCCGAACTCACCCTGCCCGGCACCGGGACCGTTCAGGAGCTCCAGGCGTCCACGGTGTCGGCGACCCTCGGTTTCCGGTTCAGCAGCGTGCCCGGCGCTCTTGGCACCGAGTACGACAACACCCTGTTCCTCCTGGACCTCACCCGCGGCACGCTGGCCACCGTCGACGGGCTCGACGGCGCCCCGGTCCAGGCCATCAGCTGGGGCTTCCTGGCCAACCGCGGCGAACTTGTCGCCCAGATCTTTGATACGACCCTCCTGCTGGTTGACCCCGCCGCCGGCACCGCCGCCGTCCCGATCGGCCAGTTCGCCAACCTCAACGCCTTTGCCCCGGACGGGGTGCGCATCGCCGTGTCCGACCAGGAGCGGCAGTATGTCCTTGACCTGTCCACCGGTACCGAGGACCCGATCGTGCCCCGGGATGTGGCCGGGACGACGCCGTACACCGCGGAACTGCGCTTCCTCACCGGGGGAGAGGGCTACGTCCAGCGAGTCGCCGAATTCGACCAGGCCACCGGCCGGGTGGTGCAGTATCTCACCCTCGTCACCGGGGAACCCGGCGCGGAAGTCAGCCGGGTGGTCTACCAGCCGGCGTTGGCCACCGAAACCATCGTGGGCTTCGACCTGTCCCCGAACGACCAGTACCTGGCGATCCAGACGGTGCCGAACAGCGACACGCAGGTGAGTGACGGGTATCCCGTGGGGGCTCAGGCGACGACGGCCACGGTGGTCTTCGTTGACCTCGACACGGGAGCCATCACCCGCAGCATCGTGGGAATGGACGCCACCTGGTGAACTAGACGCCGCGGCGGTCCCTGGCCCGCACCCGAAGGCCGCTGGCACGCAACCGGGTGACGAGCCCCCGGAAGTCGACCGGCTCGGCGCCGGCCGCCACCAGGCTGTCGTACCTGGACTGGGGAACGTCATAGTGGTCACGATCGAAGCCCCGGCGGGGGATGCCCTGCGCGGCCGCGAAAGCGTGCAGTTCCGCCAGCGAGGAGTCGCTGACCAGATGCGACCAGAGGGTTCCGTGCGCCGGCCACGCCGGCTGGTCGATCAGTATGCCCATCCCGCGAGTGTAGGCAGGAGCACGGCGCGACACGCTGTATCGACATGGTTTGACCGGGGCATTCCGATCCGCTAAAGTCGAGTGTTGGTGTGCGAAGGACTATGTCCACGCGAGCGCCAAGGTTTTCTGCGTGTGATGGTCCGACTTGGATTACTCGCACCGGTAACTTTCCATCATAGGAATCGGAGCCCCCGGGGTTCCCCAGAGATAGGTACGTAAAGTGGTTTACGCAGTTGTGCGCGCCGGTGGGCGGCAGGAGAAGGTAGAGGTCGGGACCATCGTAACGATGGACCGTATCAAGGCTGACAAGGACGGCAACGTCGAGCTGGCCGCCGTGCTTCTCGTCGACGGCGACAAGATCACCTCGGACTCGACGTCGCTGGCCAAGGTCAAGGTCGTCGCCGAGGTCCTCAACGACCTCCGCGGCCCGAAGATCGTCATCCAGAAGTTCAAGAACAAGACCGGTTACAAGAAGCGTCAGGGGCACCGTCAGGAGCTCACTCGCGTTCAGGTCACCGGCATCGCCTAAGGCCTGAGGAGAAGAACAAATGGCACACAAAAAAGGTGCGAGTTCCACTCGCAACGGTCGTGACTCCAACGCGCAGCGCCTCGGCGTGAAGCGCTTCGGTGGTCAGGTTGTCGGCGCGGGCGAGATCATCGTCCGTCAGCGTGGCACCCACTTCCACCCCGGCGTGAACGTCGGCCGTGGTGGAGATGACACTCTCTTCGCCCTCGAAGCCGGCTCGGTCGAGTTCGGTGCAAAGGGCGGCCGTAAGGTCGTCAACATCGTGGTGGCCGCCGCTTAGGCATCCACACAGCTTTTCGGCATGAGGGCGGGCTTCGGCTCGTCCTCATGTTTGTTTTTATCGCCACTGAAAGGGGCATTCCCATGGCCACGTTCGTTGACCAAGTCACGCTGCACCTGCGAGCGGGCAACGGAGGAAACGGTTGTGTCTCGGTCAAACGCGAGAAGTTCAAGCCTCTCGCCGGACCCGATGGCGGAAACGGCGGCAACGGTGGCGACATCGTCCTCGTCGCCGACCCGCAGGTCACCACCCTGCTCTCCTTCCACCGTTCCCCCCACCGCAGCTCCGCCAACGGCGGACCCGGTATGGGGGATCACCGCAACGGCTACAGCAGCGACATCATCGAGCTGTCGGTCCCGCTCGGCACCGTGGTCAAGGACACCGAGGGAAACCAGCTCGCCGACATGACCGAGGTCGGCGACCGAATCGTCGTCGCGCCCGGCGGCCAGGGCGGGCTCGGCAACGCCGCCCTTGCCTCCACCAAGCGCAAGGCGCCCGGCTTCGCGCTGCTCGGCACCTACGGCTGGGAAGGCGACGTCCTCCTCGAGCTCAAGACCGTGGCGGATGTCGCGCTCGTCGGCTACCCGTCGGCCGGCAAGTCCAGCCTGATCGCCGCCATGTCCGCGGCCCGGCCCAAGATCGCGGACTACCCCTTCACCACCCTGCACCCCAACCTCGGCGTCGTCGACGCCGGCGAGGTGCGCTACACCGTCGCCGACGTTCCCGGACTCATCGAGGGCGCCAGCGAGGGCAAGGGGCTCGGCCTGGAATTCCTCCGCCACGTCGAGCGCTGCACCGCACTCCTCCACGTGCTGGACTGCGCGACGCTGGACCCGGGCCGCGACCCGATCAGCGACCTGGACGTGATCCTCGGCGAACTCGCCGCGTACCCGGTTCCGGATGGCCAGACGCCGCTGCTCGAGCGCCCGCAGCTGATCGCGCTGAACAAGATCGACGTGCCGGAGGGCCGCGAACTCGCTGCCTTCGTGAAGGCCGAGCTCGAAGAGCGCGGCTACCGGGTCTTCGAGATCTCCACCGTGAGCCATGAGGGCCTGCGCCAGCTGAACTTCGCCCTCGCCGAAACCGTCGAGGCCGGCCGGATCACGAGCGCCGAGGCGGCCGCGCTCAAGCCCCGCATCGTCATCCGCCCCAAGGCCGTCGACGACAGCGGCTTCATCGTGCGTGTCGAGGGCGGTTCGTTCGGCAACATCTTCCGCATCCTCGGTGCCAAGCCGGAGCGTTGGGTGCAGCAGACCGACTTCAAGAACGACGAAGCCGTCGGCTTCCTCGCCGACCGGCTCGCCAAGCTGGGCACCGAAGACGAACTGTTCAAGGCCGGCGCCGTCGCCGGTTCGACAGTCGTGATCGGCCCGGGCGACGGCATGATCTTCGACTGGGAGCCCACCCTCACCTCCACCGCCGAGCTGATCACCGCTCCGCGCGGTACCGACAGCCGAATGGACGACTCCAAGCGCCGCACCAGCAACGAACGCCGGGAAGAGTACCTCGGCCGGATGGACGCCAAGGCGGCTGCCCGTGCCGAGCTCATCCGTGAGCGCGAAGCCGGCATGTGGTCCACCGGCGAGGAGGAATACAACGGCACCGACGGCGAAGTCACCGAGAACAACGCGTCCCGCCGTCGCACCAAGGAGGGCGGCTCCGAGTGACCGGCGGGGGAAGGCGCCCGCTGGATCGCAGCGGCGTCGCATCGGCGACACGCATCGTCGTGAAGGTGGGATCCTCATCGATCAGCGGCGCTAACGTGGGCCAGATCGCCCCATTGGTCGACGCCCTGGCCGCCGCGCACGGCCGCGGAACCGAGGTGGTGCTGGTGTCCTCCGGCGCGATCGCCACGGGGATGCCCTACCTGCAGCTCGACGAACGCCCCACCGACCTGGCCACCCAGCAGGCGGCGGCCTCCGTGGGCCAGAACCTGCTGATCTTCCGGTACCAGGACAGCCTGGACCGGTATGACATCATCGCCGGCCAGGTGCTCCTGACCGCCGGAGACCTGGAGAACGCAGCGCCGCGCAGCAATGCGCAGCGCGCCATGGACCGACTGCTCGGGCTGCGCATCCTGCCGATCGTGAACGAGAATGACACCGTCGCCACGCACGAGATTCGCTTCGGCGACAACGACCGCCTGGCCGCCCTCGTCGCCACCCTGGTGAGGGCGGACCTTCTTGTGCTGCTCAGCGACGTGGACGCCCTGTACACCCGCCCGCCGCACCTGCCGGGTGCCGAACGCATCGATCACGTCGCGCTGGGGGACACCCTGCCCGGTGTCGAATTCGGCGTGTCCCAGTCCGGTGTCGGTACCGGTGGCGCGGGGACCAAGGTCTCCGCCGCCCGGATCGCGGCGCAGGCCGGGACCGCCGTGCTGGTGACCTCCACGGCGCTCGTCGCCGAAGCCCTCGGTGGCGACCGGATCGGCACCTGGTTCGAACCGGCTCACCCGGGCAGAGGTGGCCAGGCCGGCCTAAACTAGGGGCATGTCGCAGACCCTTCCCGCCACCGTGCCTGCCGCCCCCTCCCACTCCGACGCGGGTGCCCGCCCGGCGGAGGCCGGGACGGATGCTTTCACGGCGTTGCTGGTGGCCGGCCGCACCGCGTCGCTCGCGCTGTCCACCGCCCCAACCGAGGTGAAGAACCGGGCGCTGCGCGGTATCGCGCAGGCGCTGCGGGACAACCTCGCCGACATCGTTGCCGCGAATGCGTCCGACCTCGCCGCCGGCGAGACCAACGGCCTCGGCGCCGGACTGCTCGACAGGCTCACCCTCGACGAAGCCCGCATCCTGGCGTTGGCCGACGCCGTCGGCGATATCGAGGGGCTCACCGACCCGGTCGGCGAGGTCGTCCGCGGCAGCAGCCTGCCCAACGGGGTCAAGATCGCTCAGGTGCGAGTTCCGTTCGGCGTCGTCGGCGTGATCTATGAAGCCCGCCCCAACGTGACCGTGGACATTGCCGCCCTGGCTCTCAAGAGCGGCAACGCGGCGGTGCTCCGCGGTGGTTCGGCGGCCGAGAACTCCAACCGGGTGCTCGTCGGATTGATCCAACAGGCACTCGTCGGTGCCGGCCTGCCCGCCGCAGCCGTGCAGACCATCGACCCGTTCGGGCGCTCAGGCGCGGCCAGGCTGATGCAGGCCCGCGGTCTTGTCGACGTCCTGATACCCCGCGGCAGCGCCGGCCTGATCCAGGCCGTCGTGACCGAGTCCACCGTTCCCGTGATCGAAACCGGCGCCGGTGTGGTGCACATCTTCCTGGATGCGTCGGCCGACATCGACTGGGCCCGGGACATCGTGCACAATGCCAAGGTGCAGCGGCCGAGCGTCTGTAACGCCGTGGAGACCGTGCTGGTGCACCAGGCCGCCGCGGCCCGCCTGCTCCCGACGGTGCTCGACAAGCTCGTCGAGGCCGGCGTCACCATCCACGGCGATGCGGCGGTGCGGGCTCTGTACCCGGCCGCGCTCGAGGCAACCGACGAGGATTGGGCCACCGAATACATGAGCCTGGACCTCGCCGTCGCCGTGGTCGCCGACCTCGACGCGGCCATCGGGCACATCCGCCGTTACTCGACCGGTCACACCGAGTCGATCATCACCAACGACATCGTCAACGCGGAGCGGTTCCTGAACGAGGTCGACTCCGCGGCGGTGATGGTCAACGCGTCCACCCGGTTCACCGACGGCGGCGAGTTCGGTTTCGGCGCGGAGGTCGGCATCTCCACCCAGAAGCTGCACGCCCGCGGGCCGATGGGGTTGCCGGAACTCACCAGCACCAAGTGGATCGTGCGCGGCAGCGGCCACGTGCGGGCGTAGCCAGCCTCTGCGGGCACCCCCGCTAGACTGGTCGCGGTAGCCGGGCCGTCCGCCTGTGCCATCCGCTGAACCAAGTCTTTGTGAACGGAGATTCCATGTTGTTCGTGACCGCTTTCCTGGCCGAGGTCGAGCACACCCAGCTGCCCGTACCCACCTGGGTCTACGGCCTGGTCGCCCTGGTGATCTTCGCGGCCCTAGGCTTCGTGCTCTGGACCTACCGCGATGTCGCCAACCGCCACAACGCCAAGGCCGACGCCTACGCACGTGCCCACGGTGGCGCAGCCGGCCACGGCGGCCACTAAGCCTCCCGGCAGACGGTGACCCGTCATCGCCCACGCATCGGCGTGATGGGCGGCACTTTCGACCCCATCCACCATGGCCACCTCGTGGCCGCCAGCGAAGTGGCGCAGAGCTTCGACCTCGACGAGGTCATCTTCGTACCCACCGGCCAACCCTGGCAGAAAGCCGACGTCACCCGGGCCGAACACCGGTACCTGATGACCGTCATCGCGACGGCGTCGAACCCCCGGTTCACCGTGAGCCGGGTCGACATCGACCGCACCGGTCCCACCTTCACCATCGACACCCTGCGCGACCTGCACGCGGAACGTCCGGATGCCGAGCTTTTCTTCATCACCGGTGCGGATGCCATCACCCAGATCCTGGGCTGGAAAGACGTCGCGGAGTTGTGGAAGCTGGCGCACTTCGTGGCTGTGAGTCGTCCGGGACATGACCTGAGCATTTCAGGATTGCCTAACCAGGACGTAAGCTTGTTGGAGGTTCCGGCTCTGGCTATTTCGTCCACTGATTGCCGGGCACGCGTGAACCGGGGATTCCCGGTCTGGTACTTGGTCCCCGACGGGGTTGTCCAGTACATCTCAAAGCATCATTTGTATCGGAGTGTGGCATGACGTTGGGTAACAGCCCGCAGCCACTGACGCGACGACAGTTGCGCGAGTTGGCCCGTGACAACGAGCCGGCCGTCGCCGAGAGCGCGCCGGACGCGGAAGCGAACCCGCCTGCTGACGTACCGCCTCATTCTTCGCGTCACACGTCCCCTCCCGTGGAGAGGCCCGCACCGGTCCCCCCGGCTGCGGACACGCCCGCCTCGGTCAAGCCGGCGCCGGTCAAGCCGGCGCCAGTCAAACCGGCGCCAGTGAAGCCGGCTTCGGTGGCCAAGCCCCAGCGGGCCGAGCAGCCCGCGGTGAAACCGGCCGGCGCCAAGGCTGCGCCGGCCCCGCTGCCGATTCCCGAAGAGGCACCGGCCAGGAACGCCGTCGTGATCGACTCCGTCGTGGTGGACCCCGGCCACGCCCTCACCCGCCGCGAACTGCGTGCCCTGCAGGCCGCCGCGTCGGCCAGCGCTGCGCAGTCCAGCCCGCCGCCCGCCGCAGCGGCAAGCGCTGCACCGGGCAACGCCGCACCGGCCGCCGAGCGTGCCCCGACAGTGCGTCCGGCGTCCGAGTCGACGCCGGTCCCCACCGCCTCGGAGGCGCCCGCCGACTCGACCGGCGCCGCCAATGGACTGCATCCGCCCGTCGGCCACTGGTCCGTCGACCGCGACGACGACAGCCACATCGAGACCGTCGGGCGTCGCGACGACCAGACCTTCGACGACTTCGTGGGCCGCGGCATCGGTGCCGGCGGAATCCCCACCACCACGAACGCACTGATCCTGCCCGCAATTCCGCGCCAGGGTGCGGCCGGTCCCATCACGAGCACCGGTGAGATCATGATCACCGGGTCGATCGACCTGCCGCGCAGCCTCGGGGCCACCGGCCAGCACCCGAACCTCTTCGATTCCTCGGAGATGGACCGGATGCTCGACCAACTCGACGAGGCCGGCCACCACAACGATGTCGCCCCGGTCAGCGCCAGTCGCGCCGTGAGCACGCACACGTCCACGAGGGGTGTGATGACGCCACCACGCAAGCGTGGAGCATCACTGCCCACGGTCCTGGCCATCACCGCCGCGCTCCTGGCGATCGGCGTGCTCTCGCTGTTCGTCGTCGGCTACGCCTTCAACATCTACTAAGACTTTCTTCTCCGCCAACTTTCTTCATGCCAACCTTTTCGCATTCACTAAACCAGGGATTCAATCGATGACCGCTTCTGCCCATGCTCTCGAGCTCCTCAAGGTGGCCGCCGCCGCCGCCGACTCGAAAGCGGGGGAGGACCTCGTTGCCATCGACGTCTCCAACCCGTTGCCGTTGGCCGACATCTTCCTCATCGTCACGGGACGATCGGAGCGCAACGTCGTCGCGATCGCCGGCGAAATCGAAGACAAGCTGATCGAGGCCGGCTACAAGCCGCTGCGTCGTGAGGGTCGAGCCGAAGGCCGCTGGGTCCTCGTCGACTTCGGTGACCTCGTCGTGCATGTGTTCCACGAAGAGGAGCGGGTGTACTACTCCCTCGAGCGCCTGTGGAAGGACTGCCCGGTCATCCCGATCGAGCTGTCGAGCGCGCGCGCAACCGACGAGGCCGAGGCGAAGATTTCTGTGGAAATCGACGCCGCGGAATAGCGTTTGGTTCTCGAGCACTCAAAACATGTAGTAACCTAATGAAGTTGTTTCGGAGGAATTCGAAACAAAGTCTGGGTCCGTGGCGCAGCCCGGTAGCGCACCTGCATGGCATGCAGGGGGTCAGGGGTTCGAATCCCCTCGGATCCACCAGACACACAAAAACCCCCGATGACAGTAGTCATCGGGGGTTTTTGCAATCCCGCGGGAGAAAGATTTCCCAAATTTTTTCCGCCCCGGTTCTCCGGCGAGATCCGGAAAAAGTCACTCGGACTGTCCCGGCGCTCTAGCTTCCGGCTCGTCGCCGCCGTACAGTGGTCGCGAGAATCGCCGCGACTTTTGGGAGGTTGTCTGTCATGACGTCCACCACCGCTTCGCCCCCTGCGTCCGGTGTGCCGGAGCGCGGCACCGGTCAAATCACACCACCGCCGGCCAGCCGGCGGCAACGCTCGGTGATCGTCGCCTGGGTCACCTCGACCGACCACAAGGTGATCGGGTACATGTACCTGATCACCTCGTTTCTCTACTTCTCCCTCGGTGGAGTGATGGCACTGATCATCCGAGCCCAGCTCTTCGAACCCGGCCTGCAGATCGTGCAGACCCGGGAGCAGTACAACCAGCTTTTCACCATGCACGGCACGATCTTGCTGCTGATGTTCGCCACCCCGCTGTTCTTTGGTTTCGCCAACGCGCTGCTGCCCCTGCAGATCGGCGCCCCAGACGTCGCCTTTCCCCGCCTGAACGCGCTGTCTTTCTGGTTCTTCTTCTTCGGCAGCCTGATCGCGGTCAGCGGCTTCCTCACCCCGCAGGGGGCAGCGTCGTTCGGCTGGTTCGCGTACCAGCCGCTGTCGGACACCACGTTCACGCCGGGAGTCGGCGGGAACCTGTGGATGCTGGGCCTCGGCCTGTCCGGCTTCGGCACCATCCTGGGTGGCGTGAACTTCATCACCACGATCATCACGATGCGCGCTCCGGGCATGACCATGTTCCGGATGCCGATCTTCACCTGGAACTCTCTCGTCACGTCACTGCTGGTGCTGATGGCGTTTCCGGTGCTTGCCGCCGCCTTGCTCGCGGCCGCCAGCGACCGCATCTTCGAATCCCACATCTACGACCCCGCCAACGGCGGAGCGCTGCTGTGGCAGCACCTCTTCTGGTTCTTCGGCCACCCAGAGGTCTACATCATCGCGCTGCCGTTCTTCGGCATCGTGTCCGAGGTGTTCCCCGTGTTCAGCCGCAAGCCGATCTTCGGCTACAAGACCCTGA
>NZ_JAODBG010000038.1 GCF_025463825.1 Cryobacterium sp. | reverse complement strand
CAGCAGCCCGTCGACGATACCGGCGGGCAGCATGAAGACCATCAGCACCATTGCCACGACACAGTTGATCACCGACAGCGCCAGGCCCCAGAGCCGGTTGCGGAGCACCCCGATCGCCCCGATGATCACTGCCCGACCGTGCTCAGGTCCACCCTGCGCGCCAGCAGCGGGATCAGGGCGAGACACACCCCGAGTTCCATCAGCGCCCCGTGCGCGATCATCAGTACGGCAGCGACGCGATAGCGAATGTTCAGGGTCCCCATACGGGCAGCCTAGGGGCACCGCCACCGCGCGACGCTGGTTCGGTACGTGCAGACGGTCGAAGCCCGCCACGAACGCCCGCCGGCCAACTCAGCTGCCTGTCGCGCTACGCAGGGCTCTGCTCGTCGGCAGGTTCCGGCGGATAGGTGATGGTGGTGCCCTCCACCCGGGCGAAGGAGGTGAGCACATGAGGGGTGGCCTTCTTCGCCGTCATGATGTCCAGCACGGTGACACCCCGCAGCACCAAGGCGTCGCCGATCAGTGACCGGTGGCAGCGCCAGGGCACCGCTTCGGCGCACATGATCGCCACGTCGTTGCCCTGGGCGTGTTGCAGCAGGTCGGTCACGGCGTCGGCGAAGTCAGTGGTCTGCATGTAATCGGCATAGCCCTGGAAGGACTTGTTGCGCCAGCCGCCATTGGGGCTGTCCTTCTGCACGTGCCGCAGGCCGCCGAGGTCCGTCGCCCGCCGATAGGTCAGGCACTCAGCGCGCAGGCCCGCAGCCAGAGCCTCCTCCATGAACTGCGGGTTGTGGCCGGACTTGGCGATCGTGCGCACGTCCACCAGATTCTTCACCCCGTGGGCGGTCAGCAACGCGAGAAATTCCTCGAGCGGATGCGTGGAATGGCCAACCGTGTAGATCGTGAGACCGTCCATGCACCCACGTTACCCAGCCGCCACCGCACGGGCTGCACGAGTTTCGAGCCGGCTCGCGGAGACGGCGATACACTCGCGTCGCGACGGTGGCCCCGCCCGGCTACCGGCACACCGCACTCGGACCGCACCGCCTTCTCCGCCACCAGAAAGCAGGTCGCCATGACCATTCCCCGGCTCCTCCTCGCCATCGCCATCGCCGTCGGCCTCTACATCCTCGGCGCCAACACCGACCGGTTGCGCACCGGTCAGATCATCCGCAGCGCCCGGGCGGCGTGGGAGCACCCGGAGGCGAAGAAGGACCGCAAACGGCTGCAGAAAATCAGCAAGAAGAACGCGAAGAAGATCACCAAGGGCATCTACGACTGAGCGCCGTAAGGACATCGGTCGCAAATGAGGATCCCGGGCGCAATTCCATCCTTCAAGACGCACTATGTCCTTGTTTCGGGGCTGCGGCGACGCCGCTCATCGGGCCGGCGACAATGCGGTCAACGGTCCCGCTAGGCTATGCCGAGCTGCACGAGCAGCCGCGGAAAGTCCACCACCAGGGCATTCCAGACAATCTGGTAGTCGGTGTTTGCATAGTCGTGCGCGAGATAATTGCGCATGGCTCGCAGCTCGGTCCACGCGACATCGGGATGCTGGTCCCGATATCCCTGCGGCAACCTGTCGACCGCCGTCTGTAGGTCAATCACAATGGCTTTCGCCGCCAGCTGCTGAGTGCGATCGGACCGGTCGAAGAACGTCTCACGCCCACGAGCTGTGATGAGGGTGGCGTGCCGAACCAGATCACGGATGTCGGACAACAGCGCGTCCGTTCGGTCGAATTCGTGGGTCACCGCGCCTCACCTCGGCGGTCGTGATCGCTCATAGCGGCACCGCCTCGGCGACGGCTCGGTCCCGGATCGCTCCCTCGGCACGGTCGCTCATCAGGTCGACGTGCACCCCGAGTAGAGTTTCGAGGTCGAGCACGAGACCGGCGGCATCGAGAAGTGAGGCGTCGGGGGCGAAGGTGACGAGCAGGTCGACGTCGCTGCCGACCGTATCCGCGCCCCGGGCGATACTGCCGAAGACCCGTACAGCGCCTGCCCGGCGATGGCCGGCCAGCTCGAGCACACGGTCCCGCTCGCGCCGCAACACGACGGATGGCCGCTCAGCGGTGGCGGCCAGAATGCGCGCGAGTGTCTCGGGGCGAGGCTGCACGCGGCCGGCCTCGTAGGCAGAGAGATTGGGCTGCGGAACCCCCGCCCGCGCGGCCAGCTGGCTCTGCGAGAGGCCGGCCCGCGCACGCGCTTCGAGAATGCGGGTTGACGTGCTCATGCCGAAATTATAGCTCTGCACTATAGGAGGGGTGCGATTGCGGGCTGGTCCGGTCGCACGACGGCGCCGAACTCGGAGCGCTTCAGCCTGGGAACCCGGCAACCACCAGCCGCGCCAAGGCGGAAGACCAGTCGATCCGCTCCTGTTCAAGCCGAACGTTTCCCTCCGCGCGGATGCGGTCGAGCGCGCGCTGTTCGCCCGCGGTCAGGGTCGGATACGTGCCGCCGGCGGCCTTGGGCTCCGGCACCCACAGGTCACGGTAGGCCAGCAGGGTGCCTTCGTCCATGAGCACGCTGGTGACGTTCTCGCAGCCCGACCTCAGGGTGTGGAGGATCGAGAAGCCGTCCGAGTCCAGGTCACCCCAGTAGACCACCCGACCATGCTTGATCCACGGAATCAGCGCGAGCCGGTTCACGCCGTAGCCGCTCCCATGCACGACGACGGCACCGGGCAGGTCGGGCATCGAAAACATGGTCTCGAGATTCTCGAACACGAACACCACCCGGGGGGTGAGGTCGAACGCTGCCAGCTCCTCCACCGGGGCCAGCACGTCCCGCAATCCTCCGGGCCGCAGCGTCGGGTCGAGAAAGCACACCCGCACGAGATTGGGCGCATCGAGGAGCCCGAGCGAGTACCGCCCGGTGACCGCGGCGTGCAGACTCTCCACGATGGCGCGGTGACCCTCGAGCCATTTCGTATCGATCCCGCGGATCGGCAGCTGCCGAATCCGCCAACCGGACGAGGGATGCTCGGCGAGCCACTCGACCACCAACAGCAACGTGGCAAAGTCGGCCTCGGTTAGCTGCTGGAGGGTGCGGCCGTGCGTGCGCACAGCGGCGGCGAGGGCGCCGGCGGATGCCGTCCGATCGATGAAGGCACTGCGCACCTGTGCAGCACGGTCGCGCAGCACCCGCCAGGCGCGCCCGGTCGCAGCGCCGGCGAAGGCTGCGATCGCGTCCGCTCCCCGGAGCAGGCACCGTTCGGGCACGGACTGCGCGCCGACCCGCGCCCATTGCCGACCGCCCCAGGTCACCTCGACCGCGGCAGCGGCGTCGTCAGCCATCTGCCAGGCGCGCACCCACGCGACCGCTCCCGCCTGGTCGGCGAGCGCAGCCCGCTCGGTGGGCGGGTGCAGCACGATCTCCAGCCGGGCATCCTCACCGCCGGCGGCGGCCCACTCGCGTTGGTCGGCCAGCACCCGCTTCAAGGCGCGCGCCCGGGCGTCGGCGACGGTCACCATCCCGCGGGCAGCGACCATCAGGGGTTCGCCTCGTCGCGGTAGACCACCGCGGCCGTGCGCGAGTCCCGCCGGGTGGTATTGGTGATCGACGTGAGGCCGCCCACGTACGGTTCGATCGTTTGCAGCAGTTTCTCCGGCGTGGCCAGAATCATGTGGAAGCCGAACTCCACGAATACGTCCATCGCCATGCGGGTGTACCGGCTGTCGGCCTTGTCGAATGCCTCGTCCAGGATGATGGTGGCGTACGACGGCAGGTCGTCTTCGTCAGCCGCAAGCTGGTAGCGCAGCGCGGCGGCCAGGCAGAAGATCACGAGCTTCTGGCGCTGCCCGCCGGAGAGCCCGGCGCTGGAGTCGTGTACGTTCATCACCCGGCCGGCCAGGTCGATCTCGCTGGCCATGAACGTGACGTGCAGGCGGGTGTCGAGGCAACGGAGCCGCCAGGCAACATCCGCGTGGTCGGTGGACGCGAGGCGCTGCATCAGTCGATTGAGCACCGCGAAGCGCTGTTCGGCGGCGGCGAGGGTGTCTTCGCCCCAGGCGCCGTCGACCACGGTCTTGAGGTCGGCCATGAACTGCAGCACCTCGGGGGCGCGCCGAATCTTCACGTCTATACGCAGGTATCGCTCCACGTCGAAGCGCGACCGGCCGAGCGAGAAATTGACCGGTTCGATGCGGTCGGCCACGAGTTTGGGGGCGTCACGGATGTCCGACGCCAGGTGCCCGATCAGGTCACGGGACTTGTCCCGCAGCAGTTTGAGGAAATTGCTCTCGTGCTCGGGGAGGCCACGCTCCACGATGCCCGCGAGCAGCTCACTGTAACCGGCGCGGTCGTCAATAGACGTGGTCAGGTCCGCCGACGCCGCGGACCAGGTCGTCTTGAACACGCTGGCCCCGGCGACGTATTCCGATTCGGCCCGGCGCAGCATGGCCTGGGCAACGCTCGCCTCCTTGTACAGCGCCTCACTGACCCTGCGGCCGATGTCGCCGATATTGCGGCGGTCGATCTTGCGCAGCACCGACCGGTACCGGTTCTCCAGTCGGGCGGCGTCGATCTCCCGCAGCGGCGCATCCTGCTGCCTGCCCTCAAGGTCGCGGATGAGCTCGGTCACCTCGCGCAAGGTGACCGCGCCCTGGTTGAGATCCAGCGCCTTCGTGCGTGCTTCGGCCTCAGCCTCGCGGACAAGGTCGCGGGCCTGGTTCTCTGCTCCGAGCGCGTGTTGGAGTTCCACGTTGTCGGTAGTCAGGGCCTGCAGTTGCCGGCGGCGCACCCGCACCAGTTCGTCGGCCGCGGCCCGGTCGAGTTCGGTCCAGTCCTGGATCAGCGCCCGCTCGAACACTGTGCGCCTCTTGGTGGCGGCGTCGCGTTCGGATTGCGCCCGGGTCAGGCGCGCGCCGGCCTCCTGTTGGCGCCGCTCTGCCGCGCGGCGGCGTTCGAGCAACAGCTCGGTCTTGGCTTCGTTATCGGCGCCCAGAATCCATTGGGAGCGATCATCGATGCGGTGTCGGTCGTTCTTTTCGTATCGGCGCGCGGATTTCTTGATCTGCCCGCCGATGGTTACCCCGCGGTCGACCCGGTCGAGGTCATCGGGGTGCTCGACGCAGGCCACGTCGAACTCGGCGGCCGTGCGGGCGACCAACCAGTCGTGGAATGGCCCGTCGCTGTACCGGATGCGGTGCAGCAGCGAGTTACCGGTGCGGGCGGCCCGGGGTGGGTCGGCGATGGCCGGCACGGCCTCGAAGACCAGTCGAGTGCCGAGGTTGCGGGACTCCACCCGTCGGCGCACCTCGTGCAGGTAGTCGTCGCGCACCAGCAGCGCGCTGGCGAGGGGGAAGAGCACGCGTTCGATGGCGCCGGTCCAGTCGGCGAACTCCGGCAGCACCTCGATAAGTTCACCGGCGAAGGGCAGCGCCGTCTCTTTCACCCCGAGCTCTTCGGCCAGATCTTTCCGGGCGAGCAGGAGCGCGGCCGGCAGGTTGCTCCGGCGCGTGCGTAGCTCGGTCAGTTCCCGGTCGATAGAACCGAGTTCCTTGCCCGCGGTGAAGTACTGCTGATTGTCATCATGGTCGTGTGCAGGCTCCAGCGCCGACTCCGTGAGCACCCGCCGCGACGACTCCTGAAATTCGACGAACTCTTCGCCACTCTGCGGTGCCGGGTCGACACCCACACCCTTCAGCTCGTCGGCAAACCGGGCATAGTGCTTGGCGATGCGGTCGCCGGATGCGACGGCGTCGGCGACGCGTTCCTGCGCTTGCGCCGCGTCATTGCCGCCGAGCTGCAGCGACCGCCGCTCGGCGGCGCGCAACATCTCGTCGGCATCGTCGCGTGCGGCATCCGCTCGTCGGGATGCCTCGGTAGCCCGCGCCTGCTGCGCCAGCAGCACGCCGCGCTCATCGGCGGCAAGGCGCAGCGTCAGTTGAGTTTGGAACGGCTCGATCAGCGCGCTGAGCCGTTCGGCCTCCGCAGTCGTCGCCGCCGCGGCTTCGTAGGCCAGGATCGACTTCTCGAGCTGCGTGAGATGGTCTGCCTGCTTGCGCAGCTCAACCACATGCTGATGGGCCTGGTTGAGTTCGCCGAACTGTTCCACGGCGTTTTTCGCCCGGGCAAAAGTGGCCGGTTCGTCGAGCATGAAATCGCGGAACAGCTGATCGAGGCTGCCGAGGTTCTTCGCCGACTGGGTCTTGTGTAGCAGATGCAGTGCGTTCTGACTGGTAATGCCCAGCAGGCGCCGCAGCTTGGCGTAGAAGGGGGCGTGCGTTCCGGTGCTCGTCACGACAGCATCGGGCCAGGCGCTCTTGATGCGGCGCATTTCGATACCGGATGCGACGTGCTCTTGAAAATCGAGCAGGCTCACGTCGACCCGGTCGACAAAACAGGCGTCCTTGAGGTCGGTCTTGTCGACGCTGGAACCGCGCAGATGGAATAAGCGGGCCAGCGTGACCGGGGCGTCCCTTTCGTTCTCGAACCGCAGCAGAATTCCGCTCCAGGTGGCGGTCTTGCGCACGTAGGCGCTCACCGCCCGGTCGAGGCTCTCGTCGGCCTCCTTGCTCCACGCGCCGCGCACGTAGCTCACCAGCGTGCGGTCGTCGTTGCGGCTGGTCGAGTCCTGCGCGGCCGCGTTGAAGCGCAGCCACTTGTCGGGGGTGAGAACCGTGCCGATCGCGTCAAGCAGCGAGGATTTGCCCGAGCCGGAGGCGCCGGTGAACAGGTGCCCCTTGCGGGCCACGTCAATCCGATGGTGCCCGCCGAAGGTGCCCCAGTTGAGCAACTCCACCCGGGCCAGCCGCCACTGGCCCACATGAATCGGGCCGGGGCTGGTCGCCTGGTCTGCGGAGCCCGGCATGGTGTCGAGTCCAGGCATCTCCAACATCGTCATGGGGTCATCTCCTCGGTCGGGTCGAGCGCGGCGCCATCCACATCGTCGACCTCAGCATCGTCGACACCACCGACATCCGAGGGGTGCGCCGGGCGTCTCTCGGCGATGCGTCGGTACTCCCCGCCGAGGGCCGCGATCTGCTCGGCACCCACGATCAGTCTGAGCACCGGTGAAATCTCGGCACGGTCCTCGGCGCCGGCCTGGTGGATCACGCGCAGGGTGTTCTTCATCTTGAGCCAGGTGGAGTTCAACCGTTTGTTGAAGTCGCTCTCGTCCCGGTCCTCGGTGCGGTACACCCGCAGCTGCTCGAAGACCTCTTCCTGCCCCACGATCACCCGGCCGTCGCCCTCCCCGGCCAGCAGCATCTGCCGCAGCACGAGCAGCATGGCGGTGTCGAGAAAGGTGAGGGCCGCGGTGCGCACGGCACTGGGCACTTTGAGCTCGGTCGTGCTCACATTGCGCACGAATGCGAACTCTCCCACGCGGTCTATGACCAGCTCAAGAAACAGCTCATGCAGGCGCGAGCGGATGCCTGCCTCGTCGCTGAGCAGCGCCGACCACAGCGCCGGCGCGTTCACCCCGGAGAGGTAGGGGCCCTTGATCAGTTCGAGCAACGCCCGCCGCGCCTGTTCGCCGATCACGCCGGTGTCACCGGGCCAGAGCGCCAAGCTCGACGCCGCATCCGGATCGGAGCTGACGTCGGAGCCGTAGCGGAGTTCGCCGGCGGTCGCGCGAGTGAAGTCGGTCACAATAGTCTCCCCGTGAAACGGTAGATGGGAATGTCGGCGGCCCGGGTCACGAGGTCGGCGCCCTGCCAGCGCACGGTCTCGCTGCCGTCGAGAGTGGTGCCCTGGTTCGCGGCGAGGGTGAGCAACCCCACTACGCTCGCCACACCCTGGCTGGCCGGATGCCGCTCGAGCACGTCGCCCACGGTGCACTGCTCCACCTCGGCCAAAACGGCATTCACGTTCTCGGTGAGCTCGGCAAAGTCGATCTCGGTGGCGCGGGCCAGGGCGCGGAGCGCTTCGAGGTCCGCGACGCCCGCCACGTGCTCCACAATCGGTGCGCTCGCGTCGAGGTCCGCAGGGTCGTGCAGCCGGATGGCTCCCACACTGCCGAGTGCCACTGCCGATAGCTCGAGGTGCAGGGTGGTGGGCTGATAGGGTTTCGTGTGCCCGGATGCCTCGACGCCGGCGGCCAGCGCGGTACGCAACAGGCCACGCAGCACCCGGTCGCGCTGGTAGTCCTGCGACTGCACGTACCGGCGGAGCCCGCGGGCGAACGCGGTGATGACCTCGTGGATCTCGCCGCTGTGGTCTTTGAGGGTGCCGATGAATCGGCGCAAATAGCGCCGTTGGGCCGGAGTGAGCTCTCCGGCGAAATCACGGTCGAGCACCCGGGCGATGTCATCGTCAAAGGCGCTGCCGACAGCGGGGTCAAGTACGAGAGCGGAGAACCCGGCGAAGCTGCGGCCCTCGTCGGACTCGCCGATGAGGTCGACGCCGCGGAACACCTCGTCGAGCACCGTGCGTTGGCTGTCGTCGGATTCGACGATGCGGGCTCGGAGGTCGCGGTTCAGCCGTTCGAACTCGGCGCGCACCCGGGCGAAGTCCGACGGGATCTCCTCGGCTTGGGAGAGGATGTCCCGAATCCGTTCGAGCGCGCGGGCATCGTCGAGGGTGTCCAGGTCGCCGGACTGGATGCGTTCGATCTGCGCGTCGATGCGGTCCCGCTCGGCGTGCAACTGCTGAAGGCGCCGGGTGGCATCCGGGTCGGTCTCCATCGCCAGCTGGCCCAGTTGAGCGCCGATGCTCGCCAACCGGGATTCGGTCACGGTCTGCCGGGGCGCAGCCAGCTGCTCCAGGAATCGGATCGCGCCTAAAGCTCCCGGCGAGAGTTCGAAGGTTTCACCGCGGGCCGCATCGGCGGGCCGCCGGGTGAGGAACCCGGATTTTCGCCATTGGGCACAATAGCCCTGACCGTTCAGCGGCAGGCTGAGCCCGTGTGCGCGCAGTCCCTCCAGATCATGATCGATGCGTTCGTGCAGCTCGTCGGTGGGCAACCGCCGGTCCTCCCCGCCGAGATGTTCGTTGAGCAGGGCCGCAATCACCGGCGCGTTGTCCGCCCGCAAGAGTTGCCAGGTCGCATCCGATTCGAGCAGGTGCCGAAGCGCATGTGTCTGGCTGAGTGCGGACACGCGGCGAATCTCCTTCGGTAGCGTCGGGAGGAAACGAGAAACCAAGCCCCCGCTGACATCATGCAGCATTACTGCGACATGAGGGATCCCCACCCCTGTGTCGCGGCCGGTGGTGTCGTGTGTGGCGGCCTCAACTCGCCGCAGGGAATTGACCGCTCGGCCTCCACGATGGGTCCTGGGCGGGTCAGTGGAGGATCTCCCCCAGCGTCGTCCCCAGCAGCCGCGCCGACTCCTGGTACTTGGCCGTCAGGCGCGCGCGGGTCTCCGGCGGCAGTTCGGCCTGCCGCTCCGGGTTCGCGTTGTGCGCGAGGTCGGCGAACTTCACGGTCATCGCCAACGGGTCGGCGGCCACCCGGGCCATCGACTCGGCGAGCGGTTCCCCTTTTCGCTTCGTCACGGCATCCACTGCGCGCACGAGGTGTTCCGCGAAACCCTGCGCCCGTAGGTCGTCGAGCGTGACGTCGGTGTCTTCCACCACGTCGTGCAGCACTGCCACGATCTTCTCGTCGCGGCCGTGCACCTTCGCCATCACGCCGAGCGGATGCTGGATGTAGTCGATCCCCAGCTTGTCCGTCTGCCCCGCATGCGCCGCGGTCGCCAGCGCAATGGCCGCCGCCAGGCCCCCGGGAGCCGCGTCCTCGCTCCCCGCCGTGTTCTGTCCGGCGCGAGCACCCTCGATACCCAACGTCACCAAGTCTGCTCCACGCAGCCCCGGCCACCCGTGCACAATCTGCAGCCACTCCGCCGGCACCGCCGACGCACCCCACCGGGCACCCACCAGCCCGCCGGCAATCGCCGCCACGGTGTCCGTGTCCCAGCCGCCCCGAACCGCGCCCTCGAGCGCCATCCGCAACTGCGTCCCATCCGTCGCCGGCGCGGAGCTGATCGCCGACCACGCCGCTTGCAACGCCTGCACCACCCCGCCGTTCTGCTCGAAGTGCGCCGGCGGATGCAGCTCCGCCTCGGCCATCAGACCGGCCCACCGCTCCCGGCGCTCCCCCGGCAACGCGTCCAGGCCCACCCGCACATCCAGCTTCCCCGCCAGCACCGCGTGCCGGATCGCCAGGCACCACAGCACACAGGCGTCCCCGGCATCCGCTTCCACGTGGGTGAGATCGCTGATCGCCCGGGCCGTCGCCGCGAGCCCGGCCGGGTCGTCGAGGTACGCCAGCGCCACCGGCGCCGTCCGCATCAGCGACCCGTTGCCGGCGCTACGGCCGTTGCGGTCGTGATGCGCCCGAGCGGCCGCCCTAACGCCCGCGGCGGTGGGCACGGCGCCGCCGAGCACGGCGCGCAGCTGGATGCCCACATCGGGGGCGGTGCGCGCCCACTCCACCCACTCGGCGACGATGTCATCGAGCACCCGGTCATCGGCCAGGTCCCGGCCGGCGGCGATGGCCCGGGCGATCGGCACGGCCATCGAGGTGTCGTCGGTCCACTCGCCGGGGGCCCAGTCGAACTGGCCGCCGCCCACCATGGTGACCACGGTGCCCTCCGGCAGGGGCGGGCCGAATTCGTAGCCGGCGCCGAGAGCGTCGCCGCAGGCCATGCCGAGAAGTACGCCGGCGGCCCGGTCGGTCTGTGCGGTGGTGAGTGTCATGCCAACCCCTCGTGGTCGAACCGATCTCTTCGACCGTATCGCGGCACAGGCCCCGACCACCACCATGCTCTGGACCGACCGGGAGCCGCGGACGGCGTAACAAAAGGGCAACGTCGTGGCAATTTTCCGGTTCCTTCGGTCACAGTAGTCAGGCGCGTTCCTCGCACCGGTACTGTGGCCCCCACCGCGAAGAACTCGTGGAGGCCGACATTCGGTCCGGCCTCCTCGTCCCGTCGAAAGGAACCGCATGTCTGACAACACCGCGCAGAACGTCCACGACCTCGTTGAGGACACCGTCACCAAGGCCACCGACCTGGCCGGCCAGGCCCGCACCGTGCTCGACGACACCGTCGCCGACGCCAAGGCCGTCATCAGCGACCTGGACGACAACACCGCAGCCGCCCTTGCAGCGGCGCGTGAGTACGCCGTCGACACCCTCGACAAGGTCTCCGCCGCCTACAAGAGCAACCCCGCCCGGGCGCTCGCCTTCGGTTCACTCGCGCTCGCCGTGATCGCCACCGTCGCGACCCTCATCACCAGGCGCCGCTGAGCCCGCCGCGCACCACCCGCCCAATTGCCCCACCTCGACGCGAGCGCTGACACCCGCGCGGGTGGCCCGGCGCGGGTGGTCCGGTGCGGAAAGCGCCGCGCCTGAGCTCCTCCCGCGCCGGCTTTTCGCCTTCCGCGGGCCGCGCGCCACTTCGCGGGCAGCGCGCCACCCGCGTAGCGGCGCCTGACCCGCGTGACGGGCGCGCAGGGTCGACACCGCGTGAAACCGACGGTCAGACACCCCCAAAGCAGGGAAACTTGTGGTCAACGCCCCTATCCACCGGCAATGCGCAGGCACACCCACTAGTGTCCGGATCATCGCGAGATGTCGCTATTAGGGGGATGCACATGTCCAAGGGAACAACGGCCTTCGTTTTGGTCGGGCCGAGTGGGGTCGGCGCCTTCCATGATCCGCTCTGGCGCGTGTGGGGAACCGCCCAGCTTGTCGAGGGCGGCAGCAACGGGCCGTACTGGCTTACCGCGCCCGGCGGTCACAACGATGACGGAGCGGGCCCGGAAAGTCTTGTCATCGACAGCGACGACCCACAGATCGTCGCCCGTTCGGTGGTGGCGCTCCTGGCTGCCAGCGTGGGTGACGACGCTTTGATCGCCCACCTCGAGCGGGCCGGCCTGATCACGGTCGCCGACGGACGCCGGGTCATCAGATCGCCATGGCACCTCTCCGGCGCCGACCTCGACGAATGCGCCGAGTCGCTCTCGGTGCGCATCGGCATCGTGCGGTTGGCGGAGCGCAGCGCACTGGATGACGAGTCCGTCATGGCGCTGCGCTCGTGGGGCTTCACCGTGGACGAGTTCACACCGACACCGGCAGCTTAGATATCGCCGCAGCCGCTGGCATCATCTCCGGGGCGCGCATCCGACCAATGTGCGCCCTCCGTCATGACGGCGCGATGATTCCCGCGACCACGAGTAGCCCCAGCAGCGCGGTCAGCGTCGCCGCAGCTCCCACTATCCACACCCGACGGTGCTCGCCCCGCGGCGAGCGCCGCATGGCCAGAACTGTCGCGAACACGAGTCCGGCGGCCACGGGCAGGAACGCGAGTTGCCGCGGCAGGGTGTCCAGCGGCAGCAGCCGGTCGGCCCCGTACAGCGCGAGCACCAGCGCCGGGATGCCCAGTCCGAGCGACGCGACCGCCGCCAGGGTGTTGAAGCTGGACTGCGCATCCGCTTCGCATGAGCTCGACACCGACGCGGCGGCCGACAGCAGCGCATGCACCGCCACGGACTCCGCGTCCACCTGCCGGCCGAGCTCCATGCACTGCCGGATCGCCGCGTCGTGCAGGCGCATCCCGGACCGGGTGAGCGCGGTGGCCGGTTCGAACACGGTGATGATGGCGGGGTCCTGCAGCACCCGGTGCGAGTGGTACGCCGCCCGGTCGGTCAGGTGCACCCAGAGTCCCTCGCGCACGGTCTCCCGGTTGCTGTCGGCGACCCGGCCGAGGATGATGCCGAGTTGCAGCAGCGCGGACACCACGGATGCCTGAGACCCCTGGGCGGTGGACCGGGTGCTGGTCTCGGCCAGTTCCAGTTCGAGGCTGTACCGGGTCTCCCGCAGGTCAGCCACCGCGTTGCGCGAGACGTCGGCGAGATCCTTGGCCAACCGGGCGGCGAGGAACTCCAGGTCGGTATCGTCGCCGGCGGCCGGCGCGCCGAGGTTGCGGCCGAGCTGGGCGGCCAATGCGGTCGTGGCGGCCGAGAGGCTGTCGGCATCATCCGCTTCCGCCGAGCGGAGCGGCGCAAAGCACCAGGAGGCTTCCGGCTTGGCCCACAGGCCGTGCAGGAACACCTCGAAGGCAACCTTCTGCGGCCCGCTCACGACCACTCGGAGGTTGCCCGCGGCCACGTACTCGATCCCGGCCACGTCGAAGGCGCGTAGCAGGGGAACCACCCGCACCACGCTGCGCCGGCCCGCCACGCCCAGGTGGTCGCGCAGGATGCGCGCCGCCATCGACTTCTGGCTCACCCGGTCCGGCTGATGCGAGATCGTGACGACAACGGGCACGGCAGCGGCCGGCGTTCCCACTTCAGTGGGTGAGGACATGCCCCAAACCTAGTGGTCCTGTAAGACTGTCTCCCATGCGCCCGGCACACACCGAACAATCCGAGACTCCCGGCTCGGGATCCGTCACCACGCCGACCGAGGACGCGACCGAGACGCTCGCCCAGACGCGTACCCGCATCCTGGCGACTTTCCGCACCCGGCGCGACCTGGTGCGGTGGAGCGCTGTCTCCGAGTACGTCGACCAGGCCTTTGGTGGAGTGCACGAGCTACGTGGCGCGGCGAAAACCTGGGGCAGCGCCGCCCTTATCCCCACAACCGAGAAGGCACTTGCCATTGTCGTGAAGGTGGCGGTGCGTGCCGACGACTCCAACGGCGAGATCGGCGGCCTGGCAGATGCACTACTCGAGCTGCACGCCGAGCTGTGCAAGGCCGCGCCGCCGAAGCCGGCCGTGCTCGTGACGTGGCTCATCGACTTCGGCTTCGACGGCTCGCAGGACTACTTCACACCCGACATCGCGGAATACGCGGATGCGCTGGGCTCACCCGGCCTGGCCCTGCTGCGCGAACGGCTGGACGCAGTCGAGGCGGCGCTTCCCCCGCAGATCAAGGAGTGGGACTCGACCCGTTCGCTGATCGACCGCTACCGGGAGCGGACGGCGGTCGCGGCCGGTGACCCCGACGAGGTCATCGCCGTCTTCGGCGAGCTGACCCGCTCGTACCGCCTGCACGATGTGGCCAGGGCCCTGGTCGAGGTCGGCGCCGTCGACCGGGCCATCGCTTTCGCCGAACGCGCCACCCTACTCGAAGGTAGCTGGCACGCCGAGCGTGCCGGCCGCTACTGGTGCGAGCTCCTGCATGACGAGGGGTCGCATGACGCCGAACTCGCCGCCCGGCACATCGTCTTCGACCGCTGGCCGACGGCGAAGAACGCGCTGGCACTCGCCCAGGCAACAGACCAGAAGAACAGCACCGTGGCGTGGAGCTCGCTCGCCGAGTCGGTCTACGCGAAACTCGAGACGCAACATCCGAGCGAGTTGATCACCACGCTACTCGGCCGAGGACTCGTCGAACGTGCCTGGGAGGCCGCGGAACGGCTCACGACGGATATGACTATCTGGACCACGCTCGTGGCCGCACGGGAGAAAACCGATCCGGCAGCGGTCGTCCCGGCGCTCATCTGGCTCGTCCGCGCCGACTTGGAAGTCTCGAAACCCCAAAACTACATGTCCGCGGTCGGCCGCCTGAAGCAGCTGCGCCGGGCATTGACGGCGACGGATGCCGCGGACCAGTTCCCGCTCATCGTCGCGGAACTGAGGGAACAGAACCGACGCCGGCCCACCCTGATCCAAGCGTTCGACCGCGCCGGGTTTTAGCGTGGCGCCTCGCGTTCTAAGGAATAAGTGACGAGAAAAGGACGGAATCAGCAACGGTGATCCTTATTTCCGGCCGTTGTCCTTTTCTACGCCCGTCGCTCGATTACCTCGGCCGCCGCAACCGGATCGGCCCCTTCGCGGTTGACGGGTCGACCACCGAGCCGCCCTGCGTGATCTCCAGGTCGCCGCGGGCGACCATCCGGCGCGCGGCCCGGCGGGCCGGTTCCATCAGGTCACGCCAGTTCTCGTCGCCGATCGCTCGCGCCGCATCGGACGGGCAGATCGTGGCATCCTGGGCCCGCTTGCTGAGCAGCGTTGCGATGGTCTCCTCGAGCTGCAGGTCGGTCTGGTTCACGCCATGGGCGCGGCAGGCGCCCGAGCAGTACGTCACCGCATCCCAGTTGCCGGCCCACTTCGCGCGCCACTCGATCCGTCGACCGCACGAGGCGCAGGTCTTGTCCGCCCGGTCACGGACATCAGGATCGGGGGTTGCCGGGTGACGGTGTGCCATGCCTTCTATCCTGCGCGATCACACGGATGCGCGCCACGACAACGGCGGATGGCGCGCCTTCATCGGGTGGTGCGGCTCACCAGCGTCGACGGCTCTTCGGAACCAAGCCGGCCAGCACCGCGGCTCCGCTCAGGCAGCACACCGCTCCGGTCGGGCCGCCGACCCCGTCGCCCGCCGGCCCGGCAAGAAGCAGGATGCCGAGGCCGATCAGAGCGGCTCCACCGCCAAGGCGCCAGGCCAGCCGGGCCTTCGGGGTGAGCTCGCGTCGCGTCGCCCCATGCTGCCGCGGTAGCCCCCGAAGCGGCGGGTTCGGGTCCTGCAACGCAGGTCCCTCAATCACCTGGCCTCGTTCGTTCACCCACTGGCCCGTTCCGACTTCCGGGCAGTGCGCGTGCACGCTGTCACTGACCGGAGCGAAGTCCGCCGGCCAGCCCCGGTACATCGCCTTCGGCACGCTCACATTGAACTCCACGCGGCCATCCGGCCAGCAGGCGTCGTAGCGCACCATCCGCACCGGGCGGCGCAGCCACCTCGAGGGGCCGTTGAAAGCGGTCGCGCGAGCGGCGACGGGCAGATCGAGGGTTCCGGGCATAGACAGATGGTCACACGGCGTCGGCCGCGCCACCTCACCGAGCCTGACCGTGCGCACCAAAAATCGGTTCGGCCGTGACGAATTGCCCGGCGTGAACCACTCATAAGTGGAGCCGCACCCTCGCGTGGGCGCAATAACCGCTCCGCAAGGCCGTTCACCGCTAATCCGCTCGACAAAGGACTCTCATGACTGACAACACCGACAAGCCCGCCCACGACCTCATTGACGACACCGTGAAGAAGGCCGGCGAGCTCGCCGACCAGGCGCGCCACGCCGTCGACGACACCGTCGCCGCAGCAACGGAGGCCGTTCGCAAGCTCGACCTCGACGGCACTGCCGATACCGCCATCACGTCGGTCCGCGTGCTCGCTGCCGAGACGGCCGACAACGTCACCTCCGTCTACAAGCGCCACCCCGCCCTGGTCATCGCCCTGGGCTTCCTCGCAGCAGCCGCGATCGCGATCTTCGCCAAGCGCCGCTAGTGTCGTCGGGCTCGGTCCGTTCTTCGCGGGCCGAGCCCGCCGCCCGCAGCGCAGCACCGGTCGCGCCGTTTCTGGCCGTGCGCGGGCAAGGCGCCGCTTCGCGCCCGGCGCGCCACCCGCGAAGCGGCGCCTCACCCGCGCGACGCAATCCCCAGCTGCGCCAGCATCCGAGGCCCAGCGGCACGCACCGGGCCGGCGCCGACTCGTCCATCGGGATGGCGGCGAACTCGCGCGCATGACTGCCGGCCTTCGCACCGGTCCTCCAGCGGATGGTTCTACGCTGGCCCCATGAAGATCAACGGCGTCCTCGCGGGTAGGGACCAGAGCCGGTGACGACCACCGGGCACCCGCGAAAAACGCGACCGCTGTTTGTCACGCTCGTCGTCGTGACCGATCTCATCGCGCTCGCTATTGCCTTCTGGCCGATGTTGATCCTCGGCCTCGGGTTCCAGGCCATCGGCGCCACGAACGGCTGGTGGCCGGGTGACCCCAACTCGAACGACGGCGAAGCGGTCTTCGCCACACTCGTCGGATCAGTCGGCCTGGCGCTGGTCTTGATCGCCGCAGCGATCCCGGTGGCACTGGTTTCCCGGCAGCAGCACCAACCGGTATTGCGCTCGACCGTGCGCAACACCCTCTACCTGCTCGGCGCCTGCCTAGTGATCGGCATCCTGACCTTCTTCCTGTGACCGATATGCTCGCGAGTAACTAGTTCGGGGGACATATGTCGGCAGGCGGCTCGGCCTGGAGTGAGGCCACGCGTCAACTGGCGCTTTCGGAAGCGCA
>NZ_JAODBG010000037.1 GCF_025463825.1 Cryobacterium sp. | reverse complement strand
GCCAGTCAGGCCCGGTGACAACACCCCCCGGATCATGGACGACTGGGGGCAAGAACCATGCCGGGCCTGACAGGCCAACACCCTCACATAACTACACGATCAAGGGCTACGAAGAAAGTAACGGGGGGATCAGATCCCCGTGGGACATCACCTCCGCGCCTCCCGGCGCCGTCGGGGGTGGCCACGGAACCCGGGAGCCAGGTCTGCACCGACCACGGCAGGGGATAGCCATGGCCGGGTGCGCCGATCGCGACCGGCGACGGGACGGGCACCGAACTGTGCAGCGCCAGTTCCCGGCTGGCGGCCGCTTCAGCGGCCAGCCCTGCCCGAGACGAACTCGAGTCAGCCGCGCGGGGTGGGAAACGGGCGGACAGGGTGGACCCAACCCGGAAGATAGCGTTCACCGTCGCATCTGAGGCCAACGGATCGACCGGCTCATTCCGCCACTGGGGAAATAGCTCGGCGATCAGCAGGCGCACCGTGTCCACGTCCACATGCAATTGGTCCTCGTGCATGCTCATCCCGCAATCATGACCCAGGTGCACGCCCGGCACACCGGTTTCGTGCGACTGGGCGGCTAGCGCGGCCGATGCGCCGGGTCGATGATGGCTGCGTGGTGCTCTTCACCGATCGTGTCGACGCGGGCCGCCGGCTCGCTTCCCAGCTGCTCGACCTGCGCGGGCAGGACGTCGTGGTGCTCGGCATCCCCCGAGGAGGAGTGCCCGTCGCGTACGAGGTGGCAGCCGTGCTGGGGGTGCCGCTGGACGTCATCATGGTGCGGAAGCTCGGGGTGCCGTTCCAGCCCGAGTTCGCCATGGGAGCCATCGGCGAGGGCGGCGAGGAACTCGTCGACGAATCCATCGTGGCCCTCACCGGCGTCACCGACGAGGAGGTGAGCGCGGTCGAAGCCCGCGAGCGCGCCGAGCTCGATGACCGGGTCGCGCGGCTGCGGCCGGGCCGGGAGCGGGTCGCGCTGGACGGCCGAATCGCGGTGATCGTGGATGACGGCGTGGCTACCGGCGCCACGGCCCAGGTGGCCTGTGACGTGGCGAGACGACTCGGTGCCGAACGGGTGGTCCTCGCCGTTCCGGTGATCGCCGCCAGCACCCTGCCGAACCTGACCGGGGCGGACGAGGTCGTCTACGTCGCCGCGCCCGAGACGTTCTGGGCGGTGGGACAGTTCTACTCGGACTTCTCAGCGACCAGCGACGAAGAGGTCGTGCGGCTCCTCGACGAAGCCGGGCGGCGGTTGCACGGGGAGCCGGCGAGCGTGGCCGGCACCAGTGCGGACGCCGACCTGGACCTCGACATCCCGCTGGCGAAGGTGACGGTGCGGGGACACCTGCACCTACCCGCGTCGCCGACGGGCGTCGTGCTTTTTGCGCACGGCAGCGGCAGCAGCCGGCACAGCCCCCGCAACCGGTACGTCGCCGAGGTACTGTTCCACGCCGGGCTGGGCACGCTGTTGTTCGACCTGCTCACTCCCCAGGAAGGGCCTGACCGCGCCAATGTCTTCAACATCGAACTGCTCGCCCAACGCCTGACTGCAGCCACGCACTGGCTGGCCCGCCGTCCCGACACGGCCGGTTGCCGCATCGGATATTTCGGCGCGAGCACCGGCGCCGCCGCGGCGCTGTGGGCGGCGGGGGAAAAGGGAACCCGGGTTGCCGCCGTCGTTTCGCGCGGCGGCCGGCCCGACCTGGCCGGACCCCGACTGGCCCAGGTGACCGCGCCGACCCTGCTCATCGTCGGCAGCGCGGACGCCACCGTGCTGGACCTCAACCGCGACGCGCAGACCCACCTGAGTTGCGAGAACCGGTTGGCCGTCATACCCGGCGCCACCCACCTGTTCGAGGAACCCGGCACCCTCGGCGCCGCCGCCGACCTGGCCGCTGACTGGTTCACCCGGTTTCTGCTGCGCTCACCCGACGACACAGCTCACTGACTCTTCTTCCGCACCTTGCGGCGGGCGACGGTGTGGACGACGCTGCACCCATGGCGCTCTTCGACGATCGAGCGGATGCCGGCCGCCAGTTGGCCAGCATGCTCGACGACTACCGCGGTAGAGATCTCGTGGTGCTGGGACTGCCGCGTGGGGGAGTGCCCGTCGCCGCCGCAGTCGCGAAGCGCCTGCACGCCCCCCTGGACGTGATCGTCGTGCGCAAGCTGGGTCTTTCGTTCGAACCGGAGGTCGCAATGGGCGCAATCGGCGAGGAGGGGGTGTACGTGCGAAACGCCCGGGTCCTCGCCCAGTCAGGCGTTCCCGACGCGCAGCTCCGTGCCGTTGAACGCCGGGAGCGGCCGCTGCTGGAGGCCCGTGTCGCCGAACTCCGCGCAGGCCGGCCCCGGGTGGAGCTCGCCGGCCGCATCGCACTGATCGTGGATGACGGGGTCGCAACCGGCTCGACGGCCAGGGCGGCGTGCCAGGTGGCCCGGCTCATGGGCGCCGCCCGGGTCGTCCTCGCGGCTCCGGTGATCGCCGCGGGCGCCGTCACCGAGTTGCAGCGGCCGGCGGGGGAATGCGCCGACCGCGTGATCTCGGTCGCCGCCCCGTTCGGGTTCGCATCCGTGGGGCAGTACTACCGGCACTTCGATGCCACCACGAACGCCGATGTGACCGCGTTGCTTGCGGCGAGCGGTCAGGACCCGCCGCGCCAGCGCCCGTCCTGGAACGCCACCGCTGACGGCCGTACCTCGACGACGCCGTAGAGCGCCGCCGGGCATTTCTCGGCCCAATCCAGCGCCGCCGCCCGGTTCGCCACGTCGATGACGAAGCACCCGGCCAGGCTCTCGACGGCGTCGATGAACGGGCCTTCGCGCACTTCGTGGCTGCCGTCGCGGAGGGTCACCGTGGTGGACTCCGCGGCCGGGCGGTAGATATCCGCCGCCACGAGGGCGCCAGACTCCTGCAGCGACGCCGCGTACGCGTCGAACAGCTCCCGGAACGGAGGCAGTTCTTCCTCGGAGATGTCACCCTCGCGGGTCTCGGCCCTGATGATCAGTAACGAGAAGCGCATGAGATCTCCTTTGATTCAGGCGAGTCGGGTCGTCGTCGGCTGGGTTCAGGCGGATCGCCTACAGGTCGAGTGACTCGTGCGGTTCGAGCGGGAAGAAGGTGCCGCCGCTCTGCTCCGTGGCGGTTTTGATCCGGGTATTGGCGAGGTCCTTGCCTCCTCGGGACAATCCCATCTCGTGGGTCGGGAAGCTGCGCTCCGGCTTGACTGCGAGCACGTAGTCCATCACCTCGCCGATCTTCAGCCAGGGGGCGCCGGCCGGCACGGCCAGGGTCTTCACGACCACACCGTCCGGAATCGTGAACGCATCGCCGGGGTAGAACAATTCATCGTTGACGAGCACCCCCACGTTGTCGATCACCGGAATCGAGGAGTGGATCACCGCGTGCTTCTCGCCGAAGAAGCGCAGCGTGAACGGACCCACCGTGACGGTGTCACCCTCGGCGACCACGTTCACGGCGATGTCCCCGGTCGCGGCGGCCACGCCCGCGGGGCCGTAAATCGGCACGCCGGGGTTCATCGAGATGACGCGGCCCAGCTGTTCGGGCGTCCAGTGGTCGGGGTGCTCGTGGGTGATCACGATCGCGGCCGCGTTGGCGGTCTCGGTCAGTGCCGTCGTGAACGATCCCGGGTCGATGAACAGCTTCTGCCCGGAGGCTTCGAGGACGAGTGCGGCGTGCTCCAGTTTGGTCAACTTCATGTTCTGATCCAATACCTAAACCGGGTGCTGGGCAACGCGCGACACGCGCATCCTGCGGCCCGGCGAGGCCCGGCATCCGTTGATGCCGACGGATGCCCCCTCCGCCGGCCGCGACGCGCGGAAGGACCACTCGATTTGAACTGTGTATCGAGCGTGTGGCATACTCGTGAAGTTGCAAAAACGGCCCCATCGTTTAGCGGCCTAGGACACCGCCCTCTCACGGCGGTAACACCGGTTCGAATCCGGTTGGGGTCACACTCGCCCGGCTCTCCTTCCTCGAAGGAGAGCCGGGCACTTTTCGTTAAGCGCATGGGACGTTCGGCCCTGTCGTTGCTGAACAAAGGCTGAGAGTCTGGAACTCCAGCCGGTGGCAGAAGCCACGGGCATCAGCACCCGACTCTAAGGAACCCTCCCATGGCCAGCACCACAATTCGCGGGGCAACACTCAACGCTCCCGCGCACGACGTCGGCACCACCCGGCTCCAGCGTCGCACCCGCGCGGTGATGCGCCTGGCCATTGGATTCATCTTCCTGTGGGCGTTCCTGGACAAAACCTTCGGCCTGGGGTTTTCGACCCCCGCGGAGCGTGCCTGGCTCAACGGCGGCACCCCGGCCCAGGGCTTCCTGAACAGCCCCGGCGTCACCGGCCCGCTACAGCCGTTCTTCGTCGGCATCGCAAGTCCACTGGTGGACTTCCTGTTCATGCTCGGAATGATCGCCGTGGGGCTGGCCGTCATGCTCGGTGTCGGCTTGCGCATCAGCGCCGCCGCCGGCAGCCTCATCATGGTCTTCATGTACCTCGCGGAATGGCCCTTCGCCGCGGGCGCGGCTTCGACCAATCCGCTGGTCGACTACCACATCATCTACGCACTGGCCCTGATCGTCGTGGCGGTCTTCGCCGCCGGCGACACCTGGGGCTTCGGCATCACCTGGAAGGCACTGCCGATCGTGCGCAAGTACCCCTGGCTCGTCTAGGGACCAGCTGCGCACAGCCGACCTGCCGGCCGCCCTTCGGGGCGGCCGGTTCGGCGCGCCGCCGGTTAGTAGTTCGTTCCGCTGCGCGGGTTCGAACGGGTGATCTTGGCCACCTCTTCGTCGATGGCGTCTTCGGTGATGATGCCGCGATTGGGGCCGAAGGCGTCCAGGCCGATGAAGAAGGCGGCGATTTCCATGCCGCCAATGGGCCAGATCGGCCAGAAGTATCGGGATCGGTCAGCAGCCACACCGTGGTGACGATGAGCGTCACCCCGAGCCAGACACCGCAGTAGTTCCAGAAATCCCGGCGCGCTTTGAGCCTTTTCCGGGCCAGGGTGCGGAGTTCTTCGTTGTTCATACAGCGAGAGCATCGCCGGTATTGCGCCTGAACCATCCCCTGATCGGTTGACCGTTCGACGTTGTCTTCGGGCCGGTTCAGATCACCCGAGCCGAGTAAGATCGAAAGCCGAAGGGGAGTATCCCTCTGGGTTCCCCTCGGACGGCCCTATGCCGTGGTCGTCAACACGGGCCGCTTGCGGTCCCGGCCGCGGCGGTGTCGGCTGAGCCGATGCGGGAGAGACTTTCGGGTTCTTATTCTGACTCCAGCACCCGCCCGACTCTGAAAGGCCCCCTTTTCGTGAATCTTGAGTTGCCCCTCGCCTTCGAGGTGGCGTCGCTGGTCATCCTGACCGTGATCCTCGTTGCCGACCTCCTGATCGTCTACAAACGGCCCCACGTACCCTCGATCCGGGAGGCCACCCTGTGGGTCGTCTTCTACGTGGGCCTGGCACTGGTTTTCGCGTTGCTGATGCTGATCTTCGGCGGCGGCGAACATGCCGGTCAATTCCTGGCCGGCTGGCTCACCGAGTACAGCCTGAGCATCGACAACCTTTTCGTGTTCGTCATCATCATGGCCAGGTTCTCGGTGCCCCGGAAATATCAGCAGGAAGTGCTGATGGCGGGCATTATCATCGCCCTCGTGCTGCGCGGTATCTTCATCCTGCTCGGCGCCCAGCTGATCGAGAACTTCAGCTGGATCTTCTACATCTTCGGCGCGTTCCTGCTCTACACCGCCATCCACCAGGCCTTCGCCAAAGAAGGTGGCGAGGACGACGCCGAGAACGGGCTGGTGCGTTACCTGCGTCGCCACATTCGGATCTCCCCAACCTTCGACGGCTCGAAGATCCGCACCACGATCGATGGCCGCAAGCTCTTCACGCCCATGTTGATCGTGCTGATCGCCATCGGCACCACCGACCTGATCTTCGCGCTCGACTCGATCCCGGCCATCTTCGGCATCACCCAAAGTCCGTTCATCGTGTTCACGGCCAACGTCTTCGCCCTGATGGGCCTGCGCCAGCTGTACTTCCTGCTCGGCGGCCTGCTGGAACGTCTCGAGTACCTGAAGTACGGCATCGCTTTCATCCTGTTCTTCATCGGCGTCAAGCTCGTCTTCCACGCCCTGCACACCAACGAGGTACCGTTCCTCAACGGCGGCGAAGGTTTCGAATGGGCGCCGGAGATCAACACCTGGACCTCCCTCGCCGTGATCATCGTGTCGATGGCCGTCGCCACCGTCGCAAGCCTGATCAAGACGAACAGGGACACCCGCAGGGCGAATGCGGTCGAATCCGCTGAATCCACCGGTCCCACCGGCGAATAGACTCGGTTGAAGTTCGGCCGGACCGGCCGAAAGGATTGATACGGTGGAGGCTCCACTTCCCCCGGTCCGGGCCGGAAGCGCTCCGGATGCGGGCATGGACGCGACTCCTGGAGTGAAGATGGCTGGAGTGCAGATGGCTGGCGGGTCCCCGGCGGTACGACGATGGCTGTGAACGGCGAGACTGCGATCACCCTCGGCTCGGCAGACCTGCGGGTGCGTTTCGGCGCCAGCAGCGACGTCGGCCGGGTGCGCAAGGTCAACGAAGACAGCTTCCTGGCCCAGGCGCCGGTCTTCTTCGTGGCCGACGGGATGGGCGGTCACGCCCACGGGGACGCTGCCAGCCAGACCGTCATCCGCGTCTTCACCGATCACATCGAAGAGAACCTCCCGTCGACCCCGGAGCGGATCCTCGATGCCATCCACTCCTCGAACGACGCGGTCCGTGGCCTCAGCTCCGACGAGGACTTCGGCACCGCGATCTCCGGCACCACCCTCGCGGGCGTCGCGGTCGTCGACGCCGGGGACGGCATCGGGTTTCACTGGATGGCCTACAACGTGGGCGATTCACGGATCTACACCTGGGACGGCGCCGCTCTCGCCCAACTCAGCGTTGACCACTCCGCGGTGCAGGAGATGGTCGAGGCCGGCCTGATCAAGGCGGCCGACGCCGAGAAGCACCCGGTGCGCAATGTCATCACCCGCGCCATCGGAGCCGACGAATTCGTCGACGCGGATGTCTGGTTGCAGCCGGCCACGGGCACCCACACATTCCTGATCTGCTCCGACGGTCTCACGAAGGAGCTGTCGGTGCGGGAGATGACGACCGTGCTGACCGGGCACGCCGGACGGGACCTCGGCTCGCTCGCCGATGAACTGGTCGCCGCCGCGCTGGCCAAGGGCGGCCGCGACAACGTCACCGTCGTCCTCGTCGAATCGACGCTCGACTAAGCGTCCGTGGACTCGGCGGCGGGGCGCTGGGAGAGCGGCGGAGTCCGCGGCAGTCTCAGCGCCGCGCCGAAACCGGCCAGACCGGCCAGCGCCAGCCCCGCGTAGACCACGGTGAGAGCGGTCTGCCTGGCCTGGGCGTTGATGGCCAGTGTCGCCGTCTGCTGCTCGGCGGGGGCGTCCGCGATCACGTCGGTGATTGGCGCGTCGCTGACGATCTGCGCCTTGCTCGTCACCGCCGTCTCCAACTGGGACTGCTGCGACGACGAGAACTCCGTGCTCTCCCCGATGAGGGTGGTGGCCGTGACCACGAACACGCTCAGGATGAGCGCGCCGGTCAGGGACGTGCCCGGGGAGTCGCCGATGTTCTGCGAGGTGTTGATGACGCCGGAGGTCTCATTGGACCGTTGCGGTTCCACGGACGACATGATGAGGTTCTGGTTCTGGGACGCGATCGTGCCCGCGCCGAACCCGATCAGCGCGAGCCCCACGTCGAACTCGGCGCCGCTGGTGGCATCCCGGGCGAGCAGGCCCACGGCCAGGGCGCCGAGCACGGTGATGGCGAACCCGGCCAGGATCACCGAGCGGGGGCGGAACCGCCGGCTGAACACCCGGCCTCTCACCGCCGCCGCCAGGAGCACGGCCAGGGACAGGGGAAGCACAATGACGCCGCTCTGGATCGCGGAATAGTCCAGTTCCATCTGCCGGTCGCGGGAGCGTTCCACCAGGATGAAGGCGATCAGGAACATCAGGCCGATGGCGACGAGGATGACCGTGGGGGAGATCTGCCCGGCGGAGAGCAGGACCTGCCCGGCAACAGTGCCACCAGCAGTTCGCTGGCGAAGGCCATCCGCCAGGACAGGTAGGTGGTGAAGAGCCCGCCGATGATCGGACCGATGCGCGCGCTTCCGGCCGATGATGTCGCCGACCTTGGCGCCGGCGATCTTGAACGCCGCCATCACCAGCGTGTAGAGCGTGATGGCGTTCTGGATGCCGGTGACCGTGGGTTGACGCGAGCCGCGCCTTGCCTGACGGAATGCGTGTGCAGTGTTAGCCTGAGGTGTGCTGTTTAGTCGACTTCTTCTTCTGTGCCGCGACGAGTCCCGTATCTGAAGGCCTCACTCGTCGCGGAGTTCGTCGTTGGCTCACCACCATTTCCCGAGGAAGATCCACGAACATGACTGATGCAGTAAGCACCGTTCCCCCGAGCGCGGACGCACGTCCACGCACCCTGGCCGAGAAGGTCTGGGACAAACACCTGGTCGCGAAGGGGGAGGACGGCACCCCCGACCTCATCTACATCGACCTGCACCTCGTGCACGAGGTCACCAGCCCGCAGGCCTTCGACGGCCTGCGCCTGGCCGGGCGCCCGGTCCGCCGGCCCGATCTGACCATCGCGACCGAGGACCACAACACGCCGACCCTGGCGATCGACCGGCCCATCGCCGACCTCACCAGCCGCACCCAGATCGAGACGCTGCGCAAGAACTGCGCCGAGTTCGGCATCCGCCTGCACCCGATGGGTGATGCCAACCAGGGCATCGTGCACGTCATCGGCCCCCAGCTCGGCATCACCCAGCCGGGCATGACGATCGTCTGCGGCGACAGCCACACCAGCACGCACGGCGCGTTCGGTGCGCTCGCGTTCGGCA
>NZ_JAODBG010000015.1 GCF_025463825.1 Cryobacterium sp. | reverse complement strand
GGCGATGATCGCTGCCGTGATGGCGAGCGGGGCACGGCTCCGACGTGGAGCGCTTCCGGCGGATGATGTGGTCACGAATTGGCCTCTTGCTCTGATAGATCGGGGGTCAGACCCTCATTCTATGCAGGCCTCCTCAGGGCAAACCCCCAGTTCGCTGAGGGCTCACCCAGAAGTGCCTTCGCTATCACTCCGCCGGGCAGGTGGGCAGGGCACTGGTGTCAGCGCCGGTGCGGACGGCGTCGAGGGCGGCGAGGGAATCATCGAGGGTGCTCACGGCCAGGACGGTCAGGCCGTCCGGGATGTGGCCGGTGACTTCGTCACAGTTCGCGGCGGGGGCCAGGAACCAGTCGGCGCCGGCGTCCTGGGCGCCGAAGAGCTTTTGGCGGATGCCGCCGATGGCGCCGACGGTGCCGGCCTGGTCGATGGTCCCGGTCCCGGCGACATCCGCGCCGCCCTGGATCGACCCGGGGGTGAGTTTGTCGATGATACCCAGCGCGAACATCATGCCGGCGCTCGGGCCGCCGACCTTGTCCAGCTGGATCTCCACTTCGAACGGGAACTTGTAGTCGGACTTGACGTTGATGCCGAGCACCACGGAGCCCTCCAGGTCGACCGGTGTCACGTCAACGCTCTGCTGGGCGCCGTCGCGGGTCAATCCGATGGTTGCGGTCATGTCGGCGCCGCTGTCCGCGAGCGCTTCGCGGAGCGCCGTGATGTCGGCCACCGATTCGCCGTTGACCGACTCGATCAGATCGCCGGGCTCGATCAGGCCGGCGGCGGGAGCGTCGTCGGCCAGCGACACCACACTCAGCTCACTCGGGTACTCGTAGTCCAGGCTGGTCAGCGCCGCCGCGATGGCGTCCTGCTGGGAGTTCACCATGGCGACCTGGTTGGCCTCGTCGCGGTCCTCGGTGGTTTCATCGGCCGGGAACACCGCCTCCATCGGAACGACGGCCTGGCTGGGGTCGAGCCAGGCGGCCGCGACGGTCAACCAGTTCAGGCGGTTGTCCGGGTTGCCCAGCACCGATACCGTCAGCAGGTCTAGGGAACCCTCCGTGGGATACACGGTCTGGTCCTCGATCGTGATGAGGTCGCGCTCCTCCCCCTCGTAGTCGGCAGCGCCGAGGGTGTTGTACACCGGCCCGGGCTTTTCGACCACGTACGGCGACGGCACGATGGCGAGCGTGAGGCCTGTGACCAGTGCGATGCCGAGCACCACCCAGCCCGTGCGGGAACCGCGGCGGGGTCGGCCGGAGCCTCGGGGTGCGTCATCGGTGAAGAGGGCCACCAGGCTCCTTTGTGCGGGTGAACGGGGTTCTCTGCAGTGTTCGCGACAGGCGGACACCGCAACAACCCAGCGTAGGTCATTTCCCAGTTCTGGCCGGGGTTCTCGGGCTAGCGTAGAGGCAAGCAACTGAGAGGTGCCTGAAGTGCCCGACGACTCCCGACCCGACGACGGTCAGAACCCAGAAGACGAATTCCAGGACATGCTCCGGGACATCCTGTCCGGCAAGTCCTCCATCGACCCGAGCCAACTCGCCGGTGCCGCCGGGCTTCCCAACGACCCCGCGAGCGTCGCCGCCCTGATGCAGCAGCTGCAGGGCGCCCTGCGCGCCGGCGGTGACGGCGGCATCAACTGGGACATCGCCCTCCAGCAGGGCCAGGAACGGGCCGCCGCCGCGCAGCACAGCACGACGCCGGCGCAGCGCGCCGAGCTGGAGCAGGCGTTCCACATCGCCGCACTCTGGCTCGATGACGTGATCTCGGTGGCCGAACTCACCGTCGAACCGAAGCTGATGACCCGCAAGGAATGGGTCACCGCGACCATGCCGCTGTGGAGCCAGCTGGCCGAGCCCGTCGCCACGAGCATCTCCGATTCGTTGACGAAGGTGCTCACCGAGCAGGCCCCCGAGGAGCTCAAGGGCATGCTCGCCGGCGCCAGCCAGATGATGCGCAACCTCGGCGGCACCCTCTTCGCCATGCAGCTCGGCCAGGTCGTCGGCCAGCTCTCCAGCGAGGTCGTCTCCGGCGGCGACATCGGCATCCCCCTGTTCGGCGACCAGCAGGCCGCCCTGCTCCCCCAGAACGTCGCCGAGTTCGGTGAGGGCTTGGACGTTCCCCACGACCAGGTGCAGATCTACCTGGCCGTGCGCGAACTCGCCCACGCCCGCCTGTTCCGGCACTCCCGGTGGCTGCGCCTGCACATGATCAGCTCGATCACCGACTTCGCGCACGGCATCAGCATCGACACCGACCGGCTGGAATCCCTCGCGGAGGGCTTCGATCCGGCCAACCCGGAGGAACTCCGTGACGCCATGGTCAACGGCTCGCTGATCCCGCCCAAGTCCGAAGCCCAGCTCGCGGCGCTCGGCCGGCTCGAGACCATGCTCGCGCTGGTCGAGGGCTGGGTCGACGTGGTCACCGTCGAGGCCACCAGCCGGCTCCCCCGGGCCGACGCCATCAATGAGACCGTCAAGCGCCGCCGCGCGTCGGGCGGCCCGGCCGAGTCGGCTTTCGCCACCCTGGTCGGCCTGGAGCTGAGGCCCCGCCGCCTCCGGGAGGCCGCCGCGATGTGGCAGGCCGTGACGGATGCCGTGGGCAACGAGGCCAGGGACGCCCTCTGGGCGCACCCCGACATCCTGCCCACCGCGGAGGACCTCGACGACCCGCAGGCCCTGGTGGCCCGCCTCACCTCGACCGCCAAGGGCGAGCCGCCGGTTTTGGACGATATCGACCAGGCCCTGGCCGACCTGCTCCGCGACGACAACCCCGATCGCCCGCACGAGGCGTAACCCCACCCGCGAGCAGGGCCCCAGAAACGCCCGCGTTGAGGGGTTCAGTTCACGGTTCGCGGGCTAGCAGGGCTTGGGCCGTGTCCTCGTCGGTGATCAACACCGTGCAGAGGCCGCTCAGGACCACCGAGCGGGCGTTGGCGTGCTTCCGAGCGCCGCCGATCACCGCGATGGCGGTTGCAGATCGGCGCAGGTGTCCGAGTGGAATGCCCAAGGTACGCTCGTTCAGCGCAGGGTCGACGATTTGGCCCGCGCTGTCGATGAACCGGCCGACGATATCGCCCACGGCGCCCTTGCGCACGAGCTCGGCGACCTGGTCGGGCGTGAGGTAGCCGCTCTCCACGTGCGCGGAACCGGCATCCGCCTGACCCGCGCTGAACAGGTAGGCCGACGCGGCCGACCCCATCTCCAGCACCGCGGCCACCGACCTGTCGGTTGCGATCGCCCGCTTGGTCTCGACCCGTTCGAGGATCGCGGGACTGGGCAACAGGGTGAACTGGCCGGCGCCATTCTGGGCGATGCTCACGGCGGTGACCGCGGCGGTGCCCGGCCGGGCGTTCAGGCTCACGTCGCCGTTGATTTGCACGACGTCGACCCCGCTCGCCCAGCCGGGCCTGAGCTGCACCGAGATGTCGTGCAGGGTTCGGCCCCAGCTGATGCCGAGAGTGCGCGGCACCGGGCGCAGGGCGGTGAGGTAATCCGCGGCGGCCTGGGCAGTGCGCTTCGTCAGGTCCTGCTCGTCCAGCACGCCCGCCGTCGACACCACGACGGCGTCGCCGGACCGGGCAACACGCGTTGATCATTCTGCTCGGATGAGCAGCACCCTTCAACGGCCGTGGCGCCGCTCCAGATCGTCCTCGAGCAGGTGCGGCCGCGCGATGACCGCGCCCGCCACGGAGATCGCCAGAGCGGTACAGATCAGGAAGATCAGCGGCGCGGTCCACCCCCCGGTGATCTCGTGCAACAGGGCGACACTGAGTGGGCCAATGGCGCCGAGGGTGTAGCCGACGCTCTGCACGAATCCGCTGAGCGCCACCGACCCGGCGTGGCTGCGGGTGCGCAGGTTGATCAGCACCAGGACCAGCGGAAACAACAGCGGCCCGCATCCGGCCATGACCACCCACAGCCAGGTCAGCGTCGCTGGCACCAGGAGCAGGCCGAGATCGCCGACCAGGAAGACGGCGACGCCCAGGTACACCAGGACGGCCACGTTCTTCATCCGGGCGGTCAGCCAGGGAATTAGCAGGGCGCAGGGAATCCCCATCGCCGCGTACACGGACAGCAAGGTGCCGGCCTGCGCCGGGGTCACCCCGGCGGTGTCGATGAGCAGCTGTGGCAGCCAGGCGAACATGGCGTAGGCATTGAGCGAGGACGCGGCGAACACCACCGCGAGTGCCCACGCGATGGAGGAGCGCCAGATCCGGCCGGCCAGCGCGGGTTCGGTTTCCTCGACGATCGACCCCGGGGCGACCTGCACCCGATGCCGCACGAACATCGTCAGCCAGGGCACGAGGGCGATCAGGACGGGCAACAGCCACAGCCCGAGCGAAATCCGCCAGCCGGCGGCATCCGATACCGGCACCGCGATCAGCGGCGGGAACAGGGTGCTCAGAGCCAGCGTCGTCACGTAGAGGGACGTGATCAGGCCGATCCGGTCGGGGAAGTACTTCTTCACCAGCGGCGGCAGCAGCACGTTGCCCACGCCGAGCCCGGCGAAGGTCACGACGCTGCCGATCATCAGCACGGTGAGCGACCCGGCGAGGCCGCGGGTGAGGTGCCCGATCAGCATCGCGGTGAGGGCGAGCACCAGCACGTTCTCCAGCCCGAGCCGGCGCGTGTACACCGGGGTGAAGATGCCGAAGACGGCGAAGCACACCGGGGGCAACATCCCGAGCACCCCGATGGCGGTCGCACTCAGCGGAACGTCGGCAGAGATCTGGCCGACGATCGGCGAGAGGCCGGCGACGGCGGTGCGCAGGGTGAAGGCGACCAGGATGATGCCGAGCAGCGCGAGGGTTCGCCCGGCCCACAGGGAACGGGGCGGGCTGAACGACACGTGACAAGTCTAGGCTGGTCCGCATGGCAGAATTCGCGCGGCACCTCCCCTTGAGCCTTCGAAGCGTCGGGAACGAGTCCGGGGTGAACGCGCGCTGGTCCGGGCATGTCGGAGCCACCATCACCGCAATCGCCGACCTGCTCGCCGGCCTGACCATCGAGCAGTGGGAGACGCAGAGCCTCTGCGGCGGGTGGCGGGTGCGAGACGTGGCGGGCCACCTGGTCTGGCGGCTGGGCAGCAGCAACCGGGAGCTGATCGGCAGCGCCGCCCGGGCCTACGTCGGTCAGCACCTGCGCCCGGCACGAGCCATCGACGCCGTGAGCCGGTTGGCGGGCGAGGCTCCGCCCGAACACCTCGTGGCGCGCCTGCGGGAGATCGCCGCCGCCAAGTCCGCCGGGGTCGGCCGGGGCGGCATCACCGAGCTGACCGAGGCAGTGGTGCACGGCCTCGACCTGGCGCAGCCGCTGGGCCTGGTCCTGCCCATCCACGCCACGGCCGGCGGTGCGGTGGCGTTGCGACGCAGCCTGATCGCGCCGACCGAGATCAAGGCGGTGCTGCGCACCCGCCGGCTGGTGGCGACGGATGCCGAATGGAGCGTCGGCCACGGTGCGCCGCTCGAGGGTACCGCCGCCGAGTTGATCCTGTTCCTGTTCGGCCGCGGGCCGCTGCCTGCGCAAACGCGGCCGGCCGCCCCTGCGCTCTAGTCCAGCGGACGATGCAGGATGGCGCGGGTCTTCACGACGTCGTCCTCGATCTGCTCGATCAGCGAGTCGATGCCGGTGAAGGCGACCATGCCGCGGATGTGCTCGACGAAGGACACCTCCACGACGTGGTCGTAGAGGTCGATGTCCTGGTCGAGGACGTAGGCCTCCACCTGCTTCTGCGGAACCCCGTCGAAGGTGGGGTTGTTGCCGATGGAGATGGCGGCGGGGTATCGCTTGCCGTCGTCGGTGAGCCAGCCGGCGTACACGCCGTCAGCGGGAACCAGCCCTTCAGAGTGCGGCGAGAGGTTCGCGGTGGGGAAGCCGAGCTCCCGGCCGCGGGCCGCGCCGTGCACCACTTCGCCGCGCACGGTCGGAGTGTGCCCGAGCAGGCGGGTCGCCGAGCGGACGTCCCCGGCGGCGAGCAGTTCCCGGATCCAAGTGGACGACACCCGGCGCTCCCCGTGCGGCATCACATCGTCGATCAGCCGCACGTCGAAACCGTACTGCCGGCCCAGGGCCGTGAGCAGGTCGGCGTCGCCGAGGCCACGGGCGCCGAACCGGAAGTCGCGGCCCACGGAGACGTGCCGCGCGTGCAGGGTGTTCACGAGGATGTCACGTACGAAGTCTTCCGGCGGCAGCGACGACAAGGCCGTGTCGAAGGCGAGCATCAGGGTGGCGTCGATGCCGGTCTCGGCGAGCAGGTCCAGCTTCTGCTGCACGCTGACCAGTTCGGTGGGGCACTTCTCGGGGTTCAGCAGGGCCAGGGGATGCCTGTCGAAGGTCACCACCACGGCGGCCAAGCCTTCCCGGCGGGCCAGGGTCCTGAGCTCGTTGATCACTGCGCGGTGTCCGGCGTGCACCCCGTCGAACTTGCCGATACTGACGGCGGAAGCCGGCCAGTCGGCGGGCACGGCGTCGACGCCGTTCAGCACCGCCATCGGCGTCGTCGAGGCGGTCATGCTGCGGCGCCGTCCCGGCCGGTGCGGGCGGGAGCGTGCTTGGCGAGCCACCACATGCCAAGGATCGGCAGGACCAGCGGGATGAACAGGTAGCCCCGCCCGTAGAACGACCAGACGGTGTCGTGCGGGAACAGCTGGGGATCGACGAGGCTGAGGGTACCGATGACGAGAACTCCGAGCAGTTCGAAAGTGATGGTGATCCAGGCCACCCGGTACCAGGCCGCACTCCGGTTGATGAGGGCGATCGTGGCGACGATGTACACCACGGCGGCCAGGGCGGACAGAGCGTAGGCGACGGGCGCCTCATCGAATTTGCTGACAATCTGCACGAAGGAGCGGCCGGTGGCCGCGAGCGCCAGCACGCCGTACACCATGATCAGCACACGTCCGATGCCGGTCACCCGGCCGGATGTGCTGGTGCCCGTGGCGTTGTCTCCGGTGTCGGTCTTCTGCTCATTCATCGCTCAGCAATTATCGCAGCATCTCAGGGCCTCGTGGAGCCGCGACGGGCGGTCGGCTGCCCCGGCGCCTCAGACGCCCTGTACCGTCCAGATCTGCAGCATCCGATAGACCATGACGGCCACCGACAGGCAGACGACCCCGAGGATCACGGTGCTCCAGCGGCTGCGCTCGATCAGCGCCCACGCTCCGCCGGCCAGCGGCAGCAGGATGGCACTGATCAGGTAGGTGTAGAACTCGAGCAGGCTGCCGGTTGCCTCGTTGCCGGCGATCGGGGCCACAATGGCGACGACGAGTTGCACGATCAGGAGCAGTTCGACCAGGGCGGTGGCGCCCATGCTCAGGTCGCTGGGCCGACGGCCCGCAAATCCGAGGCCAAGGCACAGCAGACCGCCGGCAACGGCGATGGCCAGTTGCAGGTAGGTGAACCACTCGATCACGGGGTCTCCTCCGCTTCCGCCGCCTCGGCCGGCTGTGCGGCCGACGGAGGGGGATCGTCCGGTGGGAAGTTCACGATGGACTTCGCCTCGCCGGCCCGGTACTCCGCCAGGCCGATGAGGCGGCCGTGCGGGTCGATGGCGGCGACGGGGCCACCGTCGACGGCGCCATCCGGGGCGGCGATCCGTTTGCCCTGGCTGAGCTCGAGGGCCTGTTGCTCGTCCAGGTCGAGCCGGTCGAAAAGCCGGCTGGCCGCATCCGCCGGCCCGATCAGGGCGCGGGCCACATCGAGCCGATCGAGCGGATCGGCGGCGTCGATGCCGAACGGGCCGATGCGGGTGCGGCGGAGGCTGGTGAGGTGCCCCCCGACGCCGAGCCCGGCGCCGAGGTCGCGGGCCAGCGCCCGGATGTAGGTGCCGGAGGAACACACCACGCGCACGCGGAGGTCCAGGAACCCGTCGACCGGGGTGCTGCTGACCAGTTCGAACTCGGTCACGGTGACCGGCCGGGCCGGCAGCTGCACGTCCTCACCGGCGCGCACCCTGGCATAGGCGCGCTTGCCGTCCACCTTGATCGCGCTCACAGCACTGGGCCGCTGGCTGATCTCGCCGGTGAGCGCCTGGATTCCCGCCGTGACGGCGCCCGCAGCCAGGGCGGCGACGGTCTCGGCGGGGGCCCGGGTGAGCTCCTCCCCCTCCGCGTCGTCGGTGCTGGTCGCTGCGCCCAGCCGGATGGTGGCCAGGTACTCCTTGTCCAGGCCCACCACATAGGTAAGCAGCCGAGTAGAGCTGTTGATGCCGAGGATCAGCAGACCCGTCGCCATGGGGTCGAGGGTGCCGGCGTGGCCGACCTTGCGGGTGTTGGCCAGCCGTCGGGTGCGGGCGACCGCGTCGTGGCTGGTCCAGCCCTGCGGCTTGTCGATCAACACGAGGCCGCTCGCGGTGCTGCTCGGCTTACGGCGGGGGGCGTTCACTGGTGGTCCTTCACTGCTGCGGGGTCTGCGTTCCGGCGTGCTCGGCCGGCGCTGCGGCGGTCGCACTGAGCACCACGTCGAGCTTGCCACGAAACGCGCAGCGCATCAGCTCTGCCGCGGCCTCGTCGTCGTCATAGACATCGGGCAGGCGGATGGCCAGCAGGGTGTTGAACAGCATCCCCTCGGCCAGGAAGCCACGGATCTCCTCCGGCGGGAATCCGGCCTCGTCACGCATCATCCGGTAGATCTCAAGGAACCCGGCCCTGGCCTTGGCACCGATGACCGGATTGTGGCCGCTGATGAAGGCCTGCATGAGCGAGAGCAGGATGCCACGGTCTTCGATCAGGTCGACATAGGCGGCGCCCAGCCGGGCCGAGAGCAATTCGATCTCATCGTCGCCGCGTTCGCGGGGTTCGGCGATGATCTGCCGGAATCCGGTGATCAGCCGGTCGAGCGCCCGGGCCAGTACCTCCAGGAATAGGTTCTCCTTGGTGCCGAACATCCGCACCACGTATGGCTGGCTGATTCCGGCGGCGCGGGCCACCTGGTCGGTCGTCGCGCCGGAGTAACCCCGCTCCCCGAACACGACGCTGGCCGCGGCCAGGATCTGCTCGCGGCGCTCCGCGGCCGGGATCCGCTCGATAGGTGGGGTCAGCTCCGTGCCGGATGTCTCGTTCACGCTTGACATGTTATCAGTCGATAACTACTCTCGAGTTTTGTAATCATTCGATTACAACAATTTGCGCTCTTCCTGAAGGAGAACCCATGACCAGCACCTCCGCTCCGCCCGCCTGGGCCCGCCTGGGCCCGCCTGGGCCCGCCTGGGCCGGGTACCCGTCTGGCTCGCGGTGGTCGCCGCATCGCTGCCCATGTTCATGGCCACCCTCGACAATCTCGTGGTCACCAGCGCCCTCCCGGTGATCAATGCCGATCTCTCCGCCTCCATCGAGGAGCTGCAGTGGGTCGTGAACGCCTACTCGCTCAGCTTTGCCACGTTCATGTTGATGGCCGTCGCCATCGGCGACCGCTTCGGCCGCCGAAGCGTGTTCCTGGCGGGCATCGCACTCTTCACTGCAGCTTCCGCGCTCTGTGCGGTCAGCGTCGAGCCGTGGATGCTGATCTCGGCGCGCGCCCTTCAGGGCGTGGGCGCCGCGGCGCTCATGCCACTGTCCCTCACGTTGCTCGTCGGGTCGGTGGCCGACCGGTTCCGGCCGGCGGCCATCGGCATCTGGGGTGGCATCGCCGGCCTCGGCGTGGCCCTCGGCCCGCTCATCGGCGGCGCCGTGGTCGAGGGATGGAATTGGCAGGCCATCTTCTGGCTGAATGTTCCCCTCGGCGTGGTCTCGGTCTCCCTGGCCCTCCTGGCGCTGCCCAACAGCTTCGGTGCGCGCCTCCGCGCCGACGTGGTGGGCCTCCTGCTGGCCGGCGGCGGCGTGTTCGGCGTCGTCTACGGAATCGTGCGCGGAAACGAGGCCGGCTGGACCAGCACCGAGGTGCTCAGCGCGCTCGTCGGTGGCGGCATCCTGCTGCTGACCTTCGTCTGGTGGGAGGGCCGGGCATCCGCCCCGCTGCTGCCGCTGCGACTGTTTCGCGGCCGGAGTTTCACAATTGCCAACCTCGTGGGTGTCACCTTCAGCTTTGGCATCTTCGGGTCGATCTTCATCCTCATCCAGTTCCTGCAGATCGTGCAGGGCCACAGTCCGCTCGAAGCCGGGATCATGACGATGCCGTGGACCTTGGCGCCCATGATCGTGGCACCGCTGACGGGCATGCTCAGCCCCCGAACCGGCACCCGGCTCCCGATCGTGCTGGGGCTGGCCCTGCTTGCGGTTGCGATGGCCTGGATCGCGCTGAAGATGTCGGTCGACGTCGAATACGGCGAGTTCGTCGGCGCCTTCGTGCTCGCCGGACTCGGCATGGGGCTGGTCTTCGCGCCGAGCTCAACGGCCGTGCTCGCGAACATGGTGCCGGACGACCACGCCAAGGCCACCGGCACGAATTCCACCTTCCGTGAGATCGGCGTGGCGCTCGGTATTGCGGTGCTCACGGCGGTCTTCACCGGCAACGGCGGGGAACTGACGCCGACCGGATACGTGGATGCCGCGATCCCGGCCGTCATGGTGGGAGCCGCCGTGCTCGCCGCTGCGTCGCTCATCGCGCTCGCGCTCCCGTCCGGTCGCCGGGCGGCCCTCGCACCGGCTCCTGCCCCGGCGCCACTACCGGCCCAGTCCGCCCTGGTCGGCGGCTAGTCACGGCGGCTCGACCGGGCTCCTAGGCTGTGATCATGAGAATTGCTGTGATCGGTGCCGGCGCCCTCGGCGGAACCTTCGCCACCCTGCTCAGCGTCGCCGGCCATGACGTCACGGTCACCGCGCGCGGCGCCGGTCTCCACGCGATCCGGGAGCGCGGCATCCGGCTGGAGGGCGGTTTCGGCATGGCTACCGCGCACCCCACCGCCCTTGAACGGCTGGCGGAGACGCCGGAGTTGGCCCTGGTGTGCACCAAGGCGCAGGATGCCGAAGCCGCCATCCGGGACAACGCCACCGTGCTCGACGGGGCCGCGGTCATCGTGATCCAGAACGGCCTCGACGGGGTCGACACCGCCCGGCGGCTGCTCCCTGGCTCCGAGTGCTTCGGCGCGTTGTCGATCGTCGCCGCCAATTACACCGAGCCGGGTCTCGTCACCGTCACCACGGCGGCGCCCACCTACCTGGGTCGTGGCAGAGGACCGGCCGACGCCGCCACCCGCCGCTGGCAGGCCGTGCTGGCCGCGGCCGTGCCGTGCGCCGCGATCGATGACTTCGTCGGCTCCCAGTGGACCAAGCTGGTCGTCAACATGCTCAACGCCCTGCCCGCGATCACCGGGCTGAGTGTGCAGGCGGTCGTCGCCCACCCCGGGCTTCGTCGGGTGATGACGCTGAGCATGCGCGAGGCAGTGCGGGTCGGCATGCGCCGCGGCATCCGGTTCGGTGCCATGCAGGCGCTCGGACACCGCCGCTTGCGGGCGTTCTCCCTGCTCCCGGCCTGGGCGGGGCAGCTGTTGCCGCTGATGATGCGAGCGCGCATGGGCGCGGTGCCCAACCTGGGCTCCACTCTGCAGAGCGTCACTCGAGGCCAGCGCACCGAGGTCGATTTCCTCAACGGTGCCGTTGTGCGGGAAGCCGTCGCAGCCGGCGTCGACGCCCCCGTGAACCGGATGCTGACCGCCCTGGTGCACGAGGTGGAGGGCCGCGGCGCGTTCCTGGACCCGGTCGAGGTGCTGGAGCGGTTCAGCAGGAGTCGCTGAACACCCGCTGCGGCTGGTGCCGCTCGCTGAGGTCGATCACGGCCGACGCCACCTGACGGGGACGCTCCTCGCGCTGGTAGAGGTAGTCGGCCTCGGAGGTGGCTTCGCTCTCGAGCAGGATTCGGTAGTTCCAGCCGTCCCGCAGCTCACCGCGGAGGGCGAACTCACCGTCGATCACCAGGAACGCATCCGCCGGGGCGGTCGTCCACGTCGGCTCGACCCAGGTGTCGCGGTCCGGGTCGAACACCTGGCGAACGAAGGCCGTGCTGCCACCGAGCCGGAACGGCTCAAGCAGCACGCGGCGAAGCGCCGAGTAGTCGTAGCCGTGCCGGTAGAACCGCTCGGGGGTGTCGGCGCCGAACCTGGCCTGCTCCTGGCGGGAACGCTGGAAGTAGCGCAGGGACGCCCGGAACGCGGGCTTGTCCGCTTCGTCGAACACGGCCGCGAGGTCATCGGCGAAAGCGGTGCGAGCGGCGTGGTCGGCACCGTCCACCGCAACGATCACCCGGCCCCGGCCGTTCAGGTTGAGGATCTCGGCCGCGAGGGTGCGCAGGTACTCGACGCGTGGGGTGGAAACGAGCTTCATGAATCGAGCCTAGGTTAGATCCGATGAACCTCACAGTCCGCCCCGACGCCACCGGCAGCGCCGCACCGAACTCCGCGGCTGATCCCGCCCTCAGCGATGCCATCAGCGCCTGGTTCGCCGAGAACGCCCGAGACCTGCCCTGGCGCCGGGACGGATTCAGCGCCTGGGGCACCCTAGTCAGCGAGTTCATGCTGCAGCAGACCCCGGTGAACCGGGTCATCCCGCGCCTGGCCGAGTGGATGGAACGCTGGCCGACCCCGGCCGACCTAGCCTCCGTGCCACCCGGGGAGGCCGTGCGGGCCTGGGCCAGTCTCGGCTACCCGCGCCGGGCGTTGTGGCTGCACGCTGCGGCGGTGCAGATCACCGACCGGCACGGCGGGGTCGTGCCGGAGGACGTGGACGAACTGCTCGCCCTGACCGGTATCGGCGACTACACGGCCAGGGCAGTCGCGGCCTTTGCATACGGCCACCGGCATCCGGTGGTCGACACCAACACCCGTCGGGTACTTGCCAGGGCCGTGGCCGGGCAGGCCGAGCCGGCACCGCCGAGCCGTCGGGACCTGGCCGCCATGTCGGCGCTCCTGCCGGCCGACCCCGTCCCGGCCGCCGTGTTCAACGCCGCGATCATGGAATTGGGCGCCGTGGTGTGCACCAGCCGGAGCCCGCACTGCGAGGCCTGCCCGGTGCGGGACGCCTGTGCTTGGCGTGCGGCAGGTTATCCGGAGTACACGGGGCCCAAGAAGGCGGTGCAGAAGAAGTTCGAGGGCAGCGACCGGCAGGTGCGCGGGCTGATCATGGCCGAGCTGCGCTCCACCCACCATCCGGTCACCGCCGCCGAGGTCGAAAGTCTCTGGTCGGATGCCGGGCAACGCGATCGCGCGCTGGCCGGGCTCCTCGCCGACGGCCTCGCCGTCACCATCGAACCGGGGCTGTACGCTCTTTCGCAGGGGTGAAAACCCCGCGCTTCCTCCTACAGAAATGGTTTCAATGAAGAACTGGGCCGGCAACGTCGAGTATTCGACGGACGACATCAGGCACCCCACCACGGCGGCCGAGGTGGCAGAAATCGTGACAGCGGTCGCCGACGCCGGCGGCCAGGTCAAGGCCCTGGGTTCGCGGCATTCCTTCTCCATCATCGCCGACACCGAGGGCACCCTCGTGGCCCTGGATCGGCTGGTCGAGGAGCCCGCCCTGCAGTTCGACGCGGACGGCTCCGCCGTGAGTGTGCGGGTCGGCGCCGGCAGCACCTACGCGCAAGTCGGCGCATTCCTGGCCGCCCACGACCTGGCCCTGCCCAACCTCGCCTCGCTGCCACACATCTCGGTCGCCGGCGCCGTGCAGACCGGCACCCACGGTTCGGGTGTTCGCAACGGGTCGCTGGCCTCCTCCGTGTTGGCACTGGAGATCGTGCGAGCCTCCGGGCAGCTCGAGATCGTGCGCGAGCACGACCCCGACTTCGCCCCGTCGGTCGTCGGCCTCGGCGCCGTCGGCATCGTCACCGCGGTCACTCTCAGGGTGCAGCCGCACTTCCAGATCTCCCAGTACGTGCACGAGGGCCTGACCTGGACGGCTGCCCTCGCCAACTGGGCCGCCATCATGGCCAGCGGCTACAGCGTCAGCGTGTTCACCACCTTCCAGGGCGAGAACACCCACCAGATCTGGTCGAAGCGCCGTCTCGACGTGGACGGCCCCGAGTTCGACCTGACCGCGCTCGGCGCCACCGAAGCGACCGTCGCGCTGCACCCGTTGCCCGGCGTCTCCGCCGAGAGTGTCACAGGGCAGCTGCGCGAGCCGGGGCCATGGAACGAGCGGCTCGCGCATTTCCGCTCCGAGTTCCAACCCAGCCACGGCGAAGAGATCCAGTCCGAATACCTCATTCCCGCCGAGCACGCCGTCGTGGCGATCACCGCGCTGCGCGCGATCGGTGCCCGCATCGCGCCGCTGCTGCACATTTCGGAACTCCGCAGCGTCGCGGCGGACACCGCCTGGCTGAGCCCGAGCTACGCTCGCGACTCGCTGGCTATCCACTTCACCTGGAAGCCGCTGGCCGCCGAGATCCTGACGGTTCTGCCGCTGATCGAGCACACCCTCGAACCGTTCGCGCCGCGCCCGCACTGGGGCAAGGTCGCCACCATGTCCCCTGCCCGGCTCCGCCGTGCCTACCCCCGCCTCGATGACTTCGCGGCGCACGTACGGCGGGTCGACCCCGCCGGCCGCTTCGAGAACGCCTACCTGAAACGAGTCCTCTCCCATGACTGACGCCGCAATCGCCGCTTCCACCACGCAGGACCCGGATGCCCCCGGGCTGCCACTGTCCGGCCTGCAGTTCACCATCAGCCACGGCGGCTACTCGGCCACCATCGCCAGTGTCGGTGCGAGCCTTCGCCTTCTCACCTGGAACGGCCGCGACCTGGTGGTGCCGTTCGCCGCCGACGAGGTGCGCCCCGGCTACCGTGGCGCCGTCCTGGCCCCCTGGCCCAACCGCGTGGTCGACGGCAGCTACACCTTCGACGG
>NZ_JAODBG010000143.1 GCF_025463825.1 Cryobacterium sp. | reverse complement strand
CCGCGCGCCAGACGCTCTGTTCGCCGGGGGTCGTTCCCACGATCGCGCCGAGCTGCTCACGGAAGGCCACCAGCCGCGGCTCGGCCGAGGCGTCCACCAGGCCTGCGGTCTCCCGGTAACCCGCCAGCTGGTGCGCCGGCAGCGGCTCGGCCACGGGCACCGCGGTGTCCACGAACAGCTGCCGCCGCACGTACAGGCGCCGGTCGTCCTCGGCCGGCGTGCCGCCCAACGCCGGAACGATGTCGTCGGAGTGCTCGACGGCAATCGCCGGCACCTCCGCGGGAAGGGCCACCTGGCCGGCGGGCGCCCCGAACGTGACCATCCCCACGGCATTGACGTCACCGCGGGCGGCCAGCTCTGCGGCGATGAGCCCGCCCTGCGAGTGCGCGACCGGCAGCACCGGGTCACCCGGCTGTACCCCGGCCAGCTGCAGCGCCTGCAGCACCGCCTGGTAGGAACCGGCCTCCTGGTCGGCCACTGCCGTGACGTTGGAGGTCATGTCCCACGGTTCGGTCGACCCGGCCGGGCTCCATTCCACGGTGCCGCCGATATACACGAGCCAGGACGGATGCTCGGCGTCGCCGTAGCGTTCGATGCGCACCTGGCCGCCGTCATCGGCAGTGGGGATGCGCTCGGCCAAGTCGGCGAACCCGGTCGGCGGGTTCGGCGCCGCCAGGGCGGTGCCCGCGCCGGCGGCGGCGGGAGATCCGCCGGCCGCCGCGGGCTCGGGCGCGGACCGAGGCGACAGGACCGGCGCCGATGGGAGCGCTGAGGTGGACGCCGGGGCCGGCACGGAAGCGGGCGCAGGGGTGGCCGCCCGGTCTCGCCGGGGCATCGAAAGGAGCCCGGGCGCCGGGCGGGGCACCGCCGACCCTCCCACCCGGTGCACCCGCACGGGAGTCTCTCGCAGCATCCCGGCTGCCCGGGCCGCGATGAGCAGGCCGAACGCCGAGGAGGGTGCCCCGAACAGCCCGGCACCGTCGTCGCCCAGCGCCGCGGCCACCGGGTATGGCACGCCCATTCCGCCCAGGGCCGCGTCGTCGGCCGAGGCAACCAAGACCCGCACCAGGGCCACGGTCGCCGGGTCGGTGAGCAGCCCCCGATTCTCCCGCAACCAGTCCGCCAGCACCGGCGGTACCACGGAGACACCCCGGCCGAGGATCGCATTGGAAATCAGCGATCCCACGGCCAGGTACGCCAGGGGCGCCGCCAGCGCCAGCGCCGCCAGCGCCGCCAGCGGCCGGAGGGCGCCGAGGGCATGCCCCAGCCAGGAGCCGGTGCGTCGCAGGGTCAGGTCGAGGTTCGCTTCGAGGCGGCCGTACTCCTCGGCCGCTTCGACGAGCCGGTCGGCCAGCTCGCGACTGTCCTGGGCGATGGTCGTGATCGCGGCGAACGCGGCGAACACGCATGCCGCGAGGTCGTCCGGCTGCCAGCCATGCACCGGCCCGGTGCCGATCGACCGGACCTGACCGAGCTGCTCCTGCCAGCCCTCCGCCTCGCCCTGAACCAGGCGCAGGGTCGCCACCTGGACGAAGACGACGTCAGTGGCGACCTGAGTGCTGCCGCCGCCGGAAATCGTCAACTCCCGGTTCGCGGCGCCGGAACCGCCGGTGCCGCCGCCATCGGTCATCGGGCGGCCTTCACACAGTCGATGGCGACGTCCACGGCGTATAGAGCGTCGTCCAGGGCGCGCCAAGCACCCTGCAGGCCACGGACCAGGTCAGCCAGCCGCTCCTCGTAGGCCCGCTGCGCCGCCGACCGCCAGCCGGGGCCGACCTGCTGGCCCGCCAGCCGGCGGCCTGCCGCCTCCACCTCGCGCCGCAGCCGATCCAGCCGCCACCGTTGCTCGCGCAGCCGGGCGAGTGCTGCGGCGGCCTCGCCGGTCAGTTCGCCGATCACATCCGGCCGGATGCTGCCACTGAATGTTTCCATCGCGCCTCCTCGTCGGGCCCAGACTGTGCCACTCTGAGTGCGTTCGTCCGTCACCGGGACGAGCCGGGAGAAGTCGCTCCGAAGGGCCGATGTGGAGGAGGGGAATGTGGAACACAATAGACACATGAATTTCGCGGCGCTCAGTCCAGATGAGTCGACGCCTTTTCGGATTATCTTCGTCTGCACCGGCAATATCTGCCGGTCGCCCATGGCCGAGGTGATGTTGCGCGACCTCATCACGCGCTCCGGACTCGGCCGGCTCATCACAACGAGCTCGGCCGGCACCGGCGACTGGCATGTCGGCGAGCAGGCCGACACCCGCACCATCTCCGCGCTGGCCAAGCGCGGCTACGACGGCAGCCACCACCGGGCCCGCCAGTTCGACGCCGCCTGGTTCGACGACCTCGACCTGGTGGTGGTGCTCGACCGTTCGCAGGAACGCATCCTGCGCAACTGGGCGGCCACCGAACGCGACCGCAACAAGGTGCGCCTGCTGCTCAGCTTCGACCAGGATCAGGCCGTCCTCCGGGACGTGCCCGACCCGTACTATTCCGACGATGCGCTGTTTGACTCGGTTTTAGGCATGATTGAGAGAGCCAATTTTGCGCTCTTCGCGCAACTCGCACCGGCAATTCGACAGGGAGTCCGATGAGTCCACTACCCCCGCAGGTCCTCAGTCCACTCGACGGCCGGTACCAGGCCGCCGTCACCGAACTGGGCGAGCACCTGTCTGAGGCCGGACTCAACCGGGCACGCGTCAAGGTCGAGGTGGAGTGGTTGATCACCCTCACCGAGCGCAGCCTGTTCGGCTCGAGCCCGCTCACGGCCGAGCAGAAGAGTGGCCTCCGGGCGCTGGTCACCGATTTCGGCCAGGCCGAGATCGACGAGCTGGCCGCCCTCGAGGCCGTCACCCGCCACGACGTGAAGGCCGTGGAGTACCTCGTGCGCCGCCGCCTGGTGCCGCTGGGCCTGGAGGCCATCAGCGAACTCACGCACTTCGCCGCCACCAGCGAAGACATCAACAACCTCGCCTACGCGCTCACCGTGTCCGAGGCCGTGCGCGACGTGTGGCTGCCCAAGCTGCGCGCACTGATCAGCGCCCTCCGCGGCCTGGCCACCGACTACCGCGCCGACGCCATGCTGGCCCGCACGCACGGTCAGCCCGCCACGCCCACCACCATGGGCAAGGAACTGGCGGTGTTCGTCTACCGGCTGGAGCGCATCCAGAAGCAGGTGGAGGCCAACGAGTACCTCGGCAAGTTCAGCGGCGCCACCGGCACCTTCGCCGCGCACGTCGCCGCGGACCCCGCCGTGGACTGGCCCGCCGTGTCCCGCGGGTTCGTCGAGGGCCTTGGACTGGGCTGGAACCCGCTGACCACCCAGATCGAGTCGCACGACTGGCAGGCCGAGCTGTACGGCAAGGTGTCCCACGCCAACCGGGTGCTGCACAACCTCGCCACCGACATCTGGACCTACATCTCGATCGGCTACTTCCGTCAGGTGCCGCAGGCCGGCGCCACCGGCTCGTCGACCATGCCGCACAAGATCAACCCCATCCGGTTCGAGAACGCCGAGGCGAACCTCGAGCTCTCCAGTGCCCTTCTGGACTCCCTGGCGGCGACGCTGGTGACCTCCCGGCTGCAGCGCGACCTGACGGACTCGACCACCCAGCGCAACATCGGCGTCGGGTTGGGGCACTCGCTGCTCGCGCTCGACAACCTGGTGCGCGGCCTCGGCGAGATCGACCTGGACCGGGACCTGCTCGCGCACGACCTGGACACCAACTGGGAGATCCTCGGCGAGGCCATCCAGACCGTGATCCGCGCCGAGGTCAGCGCCGGCCGTTCCACTATCGCCGACCCGTACGCGCTGCTCAAGGAACTCACCCGCGGCAAGCGGATCAACCGCGCCGACCTGGTGGCCTTCGTGCAGGAGCTGGAGATCGGCGACGCCGCGAAGGCCCGCCTGCTCGAGCTCACCCCCGGCGGTTACGTCGGCCTGGCCGACCCGCTGGTCGACTACCTCGGCTGAGCCCGCGGCGGCCGGTCTTCCCGGGGTGCTTGCTGTGCCCCGGGATGCCGCCACGCCGGCTCGGGGCGGTCCGGTCAGAGGCTAATGGCCGGGCTTCTCGCCGCCCTGGTTCTGCTCGTCGATGTCGCTCTTCTCGGCCGCATCCGGCTTCACGCCGAGGGCGAGCATCGCAATGACCACCAGCGCGATGATGAAGGTGATGCCCAGCGCGATCGACGACAGCGCCCAGTTGCGGGTGGCCAGGAGGATGGTCAGCCCCACGAAGAGCCCCATCGCGGCGGAGATGCCGACCAGTTCGACCGGCTTGAGGATCTCGGACCTGGTGGGTTTGTGCGGGGAGTTCTGGGTCACGGGGTGTCCGAATCTGTGGAGGAGGAGGCCAGGTCGCGCTGTGCGTCCGCGGGCGCAGGGAGGAGGGAGACGCCGGCGATGGCGAGGTACACGCCGCTGATCACCAGGTAGGCGTCGAGCAGGCCCACCGAAACCACGGCGTGTGGCGGCAGCAGCAGGAAGACCAGGGCGAGCACAGCGGTCAGGGCGCCGACGACCAGCCAGTCGCGGGCGGCAAGTTTGTCCCTGGCGTCCTGCGCGCGCCGGCGCAGCCGGGTGCCGGCGTACACCTCGAGGACTCCGGTGACGGCCGCCCAGACCGTGACGAGGTATAGGAAGAAGCCCAAGCCGCCGGCGTGCAGGACGAGCGCGAGGGCGCCGGCCACGACTCCGACGACTCCCTGCAGCACGAACAGCGTGCGGTCCCGGGGGTCGAGGATGCTCCGCCGGCCCAGCAGCGCACCGACCAGGCCGTTGACCACGGCGAAGGCCCCGAAGACGAGCAGTCCGAACTGCGCGGAGTGGTCGGCCGTGAACGTGATCACGGCCGCTGGCACGAACGCCACCACGGCGCGCGCCACGGGAACGGTCCAATACCGGGTGCCGATCACGGCAGCTGCCGGGGCATGCGCCACGCGGGCACCTCTTTCGTCGCAGGGAATGCTCCCAGTCTACGCGGCGGCAGTTGGAGACTTCTGTGCCCCCTCGGGTACCGGAACAAGCGTGGCTTCCCGTAGCGGGGCGGCGGCGGGGCGACTACCGTCAGGCGGGACAGGGGGTCACGACCATGCCCGAACCACGCACACCGGTGAGCACCGCTGCCGCTGCCGCTGCCGCCGGCGCCACTGACCCTTCGGCTGCGCTCGCCGATCTGTTCGCCCGCTCACCCGACGCCGTGCCCGGCTATCTCACCGACCACTCCGGCCTCCCGGGCCCGCGCGCCAACCTGGCGCTCGCCGACGCCTTCGCCGCCGGCGCCCCAGCTGCCCTGATTTGGAGCCTGGTGGATTCTTCCGATGAATACCTTGCCTTCTGCGGCACCGAGGCCCTGGGCCGCCTGCTCCTGGAGCCGGCCGATCGGGATCGAGCGCTTCCAGCGCTTCGCCGGGCGGCCGCGGACGAGCGTTGGCGGGTGCGGGAGGGTGCGGCCCGGGGGCTCCAACTACTGGGGGACGCTGAACCGGGCGCGCTGCAAGGCATCGTCGACGACTGGTCGGCCAGCGCGGATGCCTGGCTGGCCAGAGCCGCCGTTGCCGCGATCTGCGAGCCCCGGCTGCTGCACACCGACGACGCCCAAGCGCTCGCCCTGCAGGCCTGCGCGCGGGCCACCGAGCTGCTGCTCGGTGGCGGCCCGATCGTGTCCGAGCCGACCAGGACCCAGGAGGCGCACCGGGTGCTGCGCCAGGCATTGGGCTATGGCTGGAGCGTGGCGATCGCCGCGAGCCCCGAGGCCGGGCTCAGCGCCTTCCGCACCCTGGAGGCCGACGAGGATCCGGACGCCCGCTGGATTGTGCGGTCGAACCTCACCAAGGCACGGCTTCGTGCGGTGCTGGCCGACCACAACCTCTGGGGTGCCCTCGGGTAGCCCGGCCGGTCAGAGCGCGTTGACCGCGCCGAGCACCTTGGTGAGCGAGTCCTTCGCGTCGCCGAACAATAGGGTGGTCTTCGGGTCGAAGAGCAACTCGTTCTCGATCCCGGCGAACCCGGGGCGCATCGACCGTTTGAGGAACACGATCTGCCGGCCGTCCTCGACCTCGAGGATCGGCATCCCATAGATCGGCGAGCCCGGCGAGGTCTTCGCGGCCGGGTTGACCACGTCGTTCGCACCGACGACGAGCACGACATCGGTGTTCTTGAACTCGGGGTTGACCTCGGCCATCTCCTTGAGCGACTCGTAGGGAACGTTGGCCTCGGCGAGGAGCACGTTCATGTGCCCTGGCATCCGGCCCGCGACCGGGTGGATCGCGAAATCGACGTCGACGCCGCGGGCCTCGAGGGTCGTGGCGAGCTCGGCGATGGTGTGCTGGCCCTGGGCAACGGCCAGGCCATAGCCGGGCACGATCACCACGCGCTGGGCGTAGGCGAGCATCACGGCGACGTCTTCGGGGCTGGAGGAGCGCACCGGCCGGTTACTCTGCTCGGTCGAGCCGGCGGTGGAGCCGCCGCGGAAAGCGCCGAACATGATGCCGCTCACCCCGCGGCCCATGGCGGAGGCCATGGCGCGGGTGAGGATGGTGCCACTGGCGCCCACGAGGGTACCGGCCACCACGAGCAGAACGTTGTCCAGCACCACGCCGGACGCGGCGACGGCCAGGCCGGTGAAGGCGTTGAGCAGGGAGATCACGATGGGCACGTCGGCACCGCCGACGGGCAGCACCAGCAGCAGGCCGACCGCGAGGCCGAGCACGAGCAGCAGCAGCGCCCAACCGGCGGACCCGGTGGCCACGACAACGCCAGCCACGACGAGCGCGGCGACGGCGGCGAGGGACATGACCCACTTCATGCCGGGGAAGACCACCGGGCGGGTGGTGATCAGTTCCTGCAGCTTGGCCACGGTGATCGCGGAACCGGCGAAGGAGACTGCGCCGACGAGCATGGTGAAGACCACGGCGACGAGAACCCACGGGCCAGTGCTGTGGCCGAGTTCGAGCACGGCCACCAGCGCGGCCGCGCCGCCGCCGACCCCGTTGAACAGCGCCACGAGTTGGGGCATCTGGGTCATTTGCACCCGGCGAGAGATCGGCGCCGCGATAGCGGAGCCGACCACGATGGCCAGGAGAATGTACGGGATGTTGTCGAGCTTGGCCGAGAGGAACACCGTGATCACGGCCAGGGTCGCTCCACCGGCGCCGATCAGGTTGCCGCGGCGCGCCGTGCGAGGAGAGCTCAGGCCCTTGAGGGCGAGGATGAAGCAGACGGCCGCGACCAGGTAGAGCAGGGCGGTCCACTCGGCGGACAGGAGGCTCATTTGGTGCTGTCTTTCTCGGTGACGGGCTTACGGCCGCGGAACATGCCCAGCATGCGGTCGGTGACGACGAACCCGCCGACGAGGTTGGCGGTGGCCAGGGCCACGGCGAGCAGGGCCACAACCAGCAGCCACGGGTCATCCAGCTGGCCGGCGACGATGATCGCGCCGATCAGGATGATGCCGTGGATGGCGTTGGCGCCGCTCATCAGCGGGGTGTGCAGGGTGCTGGACACCTTGGAGACCACCTCGAAGCCGACGAAGACGGTCAGGACGATGACGGTCAGGAGGGTGACGGGATCCATCAGTTCTTTCCTTCCAGCGCGGCCGCTGTCGGTGCGTGGTGCACCTCGCCGCCCGAGGTGAGGCAGGCGCCGGCAACGACCTCGTCGGCGAAATCGGGAACGACCTCGCCGTCGTGCGTCATCAGCGCGAGCAGGTTGGCGACGTTCTTGGCGTAGAGGCGGGAGGCGTCCGACGCCATCGCGGAGGCGGCGTCCTGCATGCCGACCAGGGTGACGGAACCGTCACCGGCAGTGGTGGGCACGAGTTGGTCGGTGCCGACCAGAACGCCCTCCACGTTGCCACCGGTTTCGGCGGCGAGGTCGATGACGACGGAGCCGGCCGGCATGGCTGCAACCATCTGGCGGGTCACCAGCAGCGGGGCGGGGCGGCCGGGGATGGCGGCGGTCGTGATGAGCACATCCGCCTTGGCCACGTATGGTGCCAGCAGTTCGCGCTGGCGGGTGGCCCGGTCCTCGGCAAGCTCGGTGGCGTAGCCGCCCGAGCCCTCCACGGCGTCCAGGTCGAGCGTGATGAACGTCCCGCCCATCGAGGTGACCTCGTCGGCCGAGGCCGGGCGCACGTCGTAGGCGGAGACCCGGGCGCCGAGGCGCTTGGCGGTGCCGATGGCCTGCAGGCCCGCGACGCCGGCGCCGAGCACCAGCACCCGGGCGGGCGGGATGGTGCCGGCGGCGGTCATGTACAGCGGGAAGAAGCGGGGGAAGCGGATGGTGGCCTCGAGTACGGCGCGGTAGCCCGCGACCAGAGCCTGGGAGGTCAGGGCGTCCATCGACTGGGCGCGGGAGATGCGCGGCACCAGTTCGAGGGCGAAGGAGGTGACCTGGGCCGCGGCCAGGGCGGCGACGGTGGGCAGTTCGGAGGCCGGGGAGGCCAGGCCGACCGTGATAGTGCCGGCCGACAGGGTCGCGGCCAGCTCGGGGCTGAGCGGCCGAACGTGGCAGAGCACATCGAACGCGCTGGCGTCGAACCGCGTCGCCAGGTGGGCGCCGGCCTTCTCGTAGGCGGCATCGGAGTATCCGGAGGCCAGCCCGGCGCCGGCTTCGACGGTGACGTCGACCCCCAGCCCGGTGAGCTGCGTCACCGTCTCCGGTGTTGCGGCGACACGTTTTTCGCCGTCTCGACGTTCCCGCCCGATGCCAACCTTCACGTGGAACTCTCCTTCGAAGCATCTGCCGACGTGTGGCGGGAACGGGTTCGTTCGCGCGCGTCGCAGCGATCGCTTCTCGTAGCGTACCGGCGGGTTTTGCGAGCCGTCCGGAATTTCAGGGCCGAAAGACCCTTACCCCAGCCCGGGGAAAGCGCCTTCCGGAACCGGGGCCGCCGTGAGCGACCTTACCTCGGGGCCCAGCTGGAAGCTAGGCGCCCGCTACCATGTCGGCGAAGCGCGAGTAGTGGCCGTGGAAGGCCACCGTGACCGTGCGGGTGGGGCCGTTACGGTGCTTGGCCACGATCAGGTCGGCCTCGCCGGCGCGCGGGTTGTCTTTCTCGTACGCACTCTCGCGGTGCAGCAGGATCACCATGTCGGCGTCCTGCTCCAGCGATCCGGACTCGCGCAGGTCGGAGATGGCGGGCATCTTGTCGGCGCGCTGCTCAGGGCCACGGTTGAGCTGGGAGAGGGCGATCACGGGAACCTGCAGTTCCTTGGCGAGGAGCTTGAGCGCCCGGGAGAACTCGCTGACTTCCTGCTGGCGGGATTCGACCTTCTTGCCCGAGGTCATCAGCTGCAGGTAGTCGATCACGACGAGCTTGAGGCCCACGCGCTGCTTGAGCCGACGGCACTTGGCGCGGATCTCGACGAGGGTCATGTTGGGGCTGTCGTCGATGTAGAGCGGCGCGTCGTTGATGCGGCCACGGGTGGCGGCGATGGTGGTCCAGTCGCGCGCCTCCACGTTGCCCTTACGCATGCTCTGCAGGGGCACGGAGGCCTCGGCGGCGAGCAGTCGCATGGCGATCTCGCTGCGGCCCATTTCCAGGGAGAAGAAGATGCTCGGCATGTCGTGGTGGATGGAGGCCGCCCGCGCGAAGTCGAGGGCGAGCGTGGACTTACCGAGGGCGGGCCGGGCGGCGACGATGATCAGCTGGCCGCCGTGGAAACCGTTGGTGAGCTCGTCCAGGTCGGCGAACCCGGTGGGTACTCCGGTGAACTGGCCGTCCTTGAGCTTGGCGGCTTCGATGTCTTCGATGGCGGCCGTGACGGCATCCGTCAGCGGAACGTAGTCCTCGGTCTCGGTGCTACCCGTGATGGAGTAGATCTCGGCCTGGGCCGTGTTGACCAGGTCGAGCACCTCGCCCTCGCCGGCGTAGCCCATTTGTGCGATGCGGGTACCGGCGTCGACGAGCTTGCGCAGCATCGACCGCTCGGCGACGATCGTGGCGTAGAAGCCGGCGTTGGCCGCCGTGGGGACCAGGCTCGTCAGGGTGTGCAGGTAGTCGGCGCCGCCGGCCCGGGAGATCTCGCCGAGCTTGGTGAGTTCGTCGGTGACGGTGATGACGTCGGTGGGTTCACCCTGCGCGTACAGCGAGAGGATCGCATCGAAGATGATCTCGTGCTTGGGAACGTAGAAGTCGGCGGCACGCACCGTCTCGACCACGTCGGCGACGGCGTCCTTGCTCAGCATCATGCCGCCGAGGGCGCTTTGCTCGGCGAGGAGGTCGTGCGGCGGGGTGCGCTCACTGTGACGAGGCTCTGAGGCGCCGCGGTAGTCGGAGCCGCGTTGGTCTGAGCGTTGGTCGGCCAAACCCAGGTGAGCTATCGACACGCCGAGCCTCCTCGTGTTGGTGTGGTTCAGGTGTATCAGGAGCCGCTGACAGGAACGGTCCGGCACGCAGGCAGGGTGTGGATGTACCCGCTTGCCCACCCTAGAGAGAGTCACCAGCCCCGCCAAACCAGCCTGTGGATAACCGTGTGAATAATCTGCGCGAAACGCCGCGTGACTTGTGCACAACCTGTGCACTCGCCTGTGGACAACTAACGAGTATGTGCAATTAAACCGCGTCTGACCGGCAATAACTGTTGTGCACAGGGGTGTGAAGAAACTAGTTTCAGTGCTCGGTTGAATGTTGATGAAATAGGTGGACACCTGTGCACAAAGGGGTATGAAGAAGGGATGCATCGGCACCGAAACGGTGGTCGCGCGCACGGCTGTTCGTTAAAAAGGTGTGGCGGCGGTTCCCGGAGGAACCACCGCCACACCTGGGGAGATGAACGACTACTTCGCGGCAACAACCTGAAGGTTGATGGTCGCGCTGACCTCGTCGCGCAGACGAACCGTCGCAGTGTGCTCACCGGTCGCCTTGATCGGGCTGAGCTCGATCTTGCGCTTGTCGATGGCACCGAGGCCGGCCGCGGCGACCGCGTCGGCCACGTCGGTGGTCTTGACGGAGCCGAAGAGGCGTCCGCCGGCGCCGGCCTTGACGACCAGCTTGACCTTGGTGTTCTCAAGGGAGACCTTGAGAGCCTGGGCCTCTTCGAGGGTGGCGTGCTCGCGGGCGACGCGGGCGGCCTTGATCTGCTCGATCTGCTTTTCGGCACCGCGGGTCCACGCAACAGCGAAGCCCTGGGGGAGAAGGTAGTTACGAGCGAACCCGTTCTTGACATCAACGATGTCACCGGGGGTACCGAGGCCGGAGACCTCGTGCGTCAGAATCAGTTTCGACATGTGAGGGCTCCTTACCGGCCTGAGCCGGCGTAGGGCAGCAAGGCCATTTCGCGGGCGTTCTTGACGGCGCGCGCGATTAGGCGCTGCTCCTGGACGGAGACGCCGGTGATGCGGCGGGCGCGGATCTTTCCACGCTCTGAGATGAACTTCCGAAGAGTGGGGACATCTTTGTAATCGATGACACCAACCCGGATCGACTTCGCGGGAGCGGCGTTCTTGCCACCCTTTGCACCGCGGAGCGGCTTGCGGCGGTCGCCGCTCGACTTTCCAGCCATGATTTCCTTACTTTCTTAAACGTTGTGTGCAGCCGTCAACCGTGAGGTTCGGCTTAGAAGGGGGTCTCGTCGCTGAAGTTACCCGGGGTGTTCCAGACATCTCCGCCGCCGGTGTTGGCTGCGGGGGCGCTGGGGGCCCAGGGCTCGTCGTTACCCTGCTGCTGCGCGACGGGCGCGCCGCCGCGGGGAGCAGAGGACGACTGCGCGCGGGTGAGGGAGGCGGTGGCGTAGCGCAGCGAAGGACCGATTTCGTCGATCTCGAGCTCCATGCTCGTGCGCTTTTCACCTTCCTTGGTCTCATACGAACGCTGCTTGAGACGCCCGGAAGCGATGACACGGGAACCCTTGGTCAGTGAACCGGCCACGTGTTCGGCGAATTCACGCCAAACGCTCGCGCGCAGGAACAGTGCCTCGCCATCTTTCCACTCGCTGGTCGCACGATCGAAGTTGCGCGGAGTGGAGGCAATGGTGAAGTTGGCTACCGCCAGCCCGTTCTGCGTGTAACGCAGTTCCGGATCGCTGGTGAGGTTGCCCACCACGGTGATTACGGTCTCGCCGGCCATGGGCTACTTGTCGCTTGCCTTGTCGGCGTCTGCCTCGGCAGGAGCGTCCACGGCGGCCGGAGCTGCCGGGGCAGCTGCAGGCTTGGCGGAAGCGGCGACCTTGGCAGCGGGCGCTGCGGCAGGAGCGTCGGCCTTGACCGGAGCAGCAGCAGCCTTCGGGTTGGCTGCCTTGCGGGCGGCCTTCTCGGCGGCAAGCTTGCTTGCGACGGCAACCTGGGCGATGCCCTCTTCTGCGCGAAGCACCTTGGTGCGCATGACGGCTTCCGACAGCTTCAGCTGACGGTCGAGCTCGGCAGTTGCTGCGGCGTTTGCGGTGAAGTCGACGACGGCGTAGATGCCCTCGGCCTTCTTGTTGATCTCGTATGCGAGACGGCGGCGACCCCAAACATCAACCTTGTCAATGGTTCCGCCATCGTTGCGAACAACGTTGAGGAACTTGTCAAGGCTGGGAGCTACGGTGCGCTCATCGATCTCGGGATCGAGGATAACCATCAGTTCGTACTGGTGCATGACTAACCCACCTCCTTCGGACTAAAACGGCTGCAGTATTTCTGCAACAGGAGGGTTGTGCATGTGTTGAAGGTGGAGGCCGGGATCCGGCACACAGACAACCTGCCAAGACTACTGGAATCGTGGCTCGTCCGCCACCATCCCTCCCGATGCCCTCCGCACCGGAGCTCTTCTCCCACTTGCCCCCATGCGGACGATTTGCTCCGCTGTGCCGGGGCAGCTCGTCCGTTTCGGGGCAACTCACGGCCCGGGCGCGCGGTCACTGGCCGGGCCTCAGGCCGGCATGCAGTAGCAGGGCACGCAGGCGCTCCGGTCGGAGCGCATCAGCCCAGAGCCAGCGGACCACCATTGACCGGCCATGCGCACGCAGCCGGTCTTCCCGACGTTTCTCAGCCCAGACGATCTCCTCGACCGTGCGCCCGCCCATGAACTCACCTCTGGTGTATTTGACTTCCCCGTCGAACTCACCGAGCACCGGGAGGCGTTTCACGTGGAACCGTCGCTTCCAACGGAAGTCCACCCGGTCCTCACCGAAGGCGTGGTGGTAGACCGCCTGCAGGTCAGGCATCGGCATCCCCGCCAGCAGGAAGCCCGAGCGGCTCAGGGATTCCCCGACGGAGCCCGAGCGCGCATCCGCGAAACCCACTGCCTGGCGGGCGCGGCGGGTGCCTCGCCTGGATCCGAGTTGCAGCACCCGCTCCATGACCTCGTCGCGGCGGATGGCGGGCAGCACTCGCCCGTCCGGCACGACGAAGTTCTCCTGGATACCGGCGTCGAGGCTGATCACCGCGGAGCGGAACGGCTGACTCCGCGCGAGATCCACCAGGGTTCGCAGCCGGGTCGTGACGAGCAGCCCGCCGACCTCGGAAACGTCGTCGTCCGGCAGTGGATCGTGATGCCAGGCGATCCAGTTCTTCGAGCTGCGCGTCTGGGCGCTGCCGCCCTGTAGGTGGACCTCCGATGGCCAGGCCCCGAGGATGGGCAGTCCCCAGACCCGCGCGGCAGACAAATGGCTCACCACGGGCCGCGATTGCCGGGACAGCACCGCCGAGTGAATCCGCATCAGGTAGCGGGCATCCGCGTCGGCGCTCGACCAAATACTGCTCGGGACATAGACGCCCCGGCGGAGGCGCTCGGTCGCACCGCTTCCACGCTCCCGGCGCAGGGCACGGCCGTCGTGGCCGAGTCGGTCTCGGGTCAGGTGCAGCGGGGTGGCCGCCAGATCGTCATGGTCCATGGCGACGAGCCTGCGCGGTCGAGCGTCCTACGCGACCGGCCAGGTGCGCCGTCCTGCACAACCAGCTGGCGTCGGCCCTGTGGAGGAGGGGCGCACCGTCGCGACTTGCTCCGTCGCGGACGAGTTGCCCTGCTAGAGCGGGGCAAGTGGTCCGCAGATGGGCAACTCGGCGGAGGGGAGAGTCGGCGGAGGGAGAGTCGGCGGAGGGGAGGGGTCAGGCTCCGCGGGCGGCCCACCAGGTCTGCAGGCGGCGGGTGGCTTCCTCGGTGCCGAGCGGGCCGTCGTCGAGGCGCTGCTCCAGCAGGTAGCGGTAGGCCTGACCGACCTCACGTCCTGGCTTGATCGCCAGGATCGCCATGATCTGCTCGCCGTCCAGGTCCGGGCGCACGGAGTCCATCTCCTCCTGGGCCGCGAGTTCGCTGATGCGCTGCTCGAGGTCGTCGTAGGCGAAGGCGAGCCGGTCGGACTTGCGGCGGTTGCGGGTGGTGACATCGGCCCTGGTGAGGATGTGCAGGCGCTCCAGCTGGTCGCCGGCATCGCGCACGTATCGGCGCACGGCGGAGTCGGTCCAGGCCCCTTCTGTGTAACCGAAGAACCGCAGGTGCAGTTCCACCAGTCGGGACACGGCGGAGATCGTGTCGTTGTCGAACCGCAGGGCGCGTAACCGCTTCTTGGCCAGCTTCGAACCGACCACGTCATGGTGGTAGAAACTAACGACCCCGCCGGGCTCCAACTTGCGGGTCGCGGGCTTCCCGATGTCGTGCAGCAACGCCGCCAGGCGCACCACGAGGTCGGGTTCAGTCAGGGTCTGGCGGCTGCGCTCGTAGCCGATCGCCTGGTCGAGCACCGTGAGGGTGTGCTGGTAGACGTCCTTGTGGTGGTGGTGCTCGTCGACCTCCAGGCGCAGGGCGGGGATCTCCGGCAGCACGATGGCGGCCAGCCCGGACTCCACCAATATTTCGATTCCGGCGCGGGGATTGGCCGAGCGCAACAACTTGCCGAGCTCGTCACCCACCCGCTCCGCGGAGATGATGGTGATACTGCCCGCCATGGCCGCCATGGCAATGGCGGTGTCCATCTCGAGGGAGAACCCCAGCTGGGCGGTGAACCTGGCCGCGCGCATCATGCGCAGCGGGTCGTCACCGAAGGAGATCTCGGGTGCCGTCGGCGTGCGCAATACCCCGTTGAGAAGGTCATCGATGCCGTTGGACGGATCGACGAGAGCAACCTGGGGCAGCCGCAAGGCAAGGGCGTTGACGGTGAAGTCCCGCCGGAGCAAGTCGTCGTCCAGGCTGGTGCCGAACACCACGTCGGGCCGCCGGGTCTGGCCGTCATAGCTGTCGGCGCGGTAGGTCGTGATCTCGACCTTCTCACCGGCGATCTGGGCGCCGATGGTACCGAACGCCCGACCGATGTCCCAATGCGCCTCCGCGATCGGCTTGACTATCGCCAGGATCTGATCCGGTGTGGCGTTGGTCGTGAAGTCGAGGTCGTTGGTGACCCGATCGAGGAAGGCGTCGCGGACGGGGCCGCCGACCAGGGCCAGTTCGAAACCGGCCTGGGCGAAGGTATTCGCCAGTCGGGACACCGTGGGGGAGGCAGCCAGGTCGCCCAGTCGTGCGAGGGCTGCCGCGACGCTCTGCATGACCCCATGGTAGTTGCTCGCCCGCGCCGGTCGTTTCGGTCGCTCGGGCCCTGGAGGGTTCTCCCGCGTCAACGCCGTAGAATCCCGTACATGGTGGCCGATCCGAATCACGCGCGTCGGCCCGCGCTCCCCAAAGCCCGACGGCGCATCCGGCTCGCCCTGCTCTGTGCACCCTTGGCCCTGCTCACCGTCCTGGCCGGCTCCGGCCCGGCGGCCTGGGCTGCGACCCCGACCGGCGCAACCGCCGCATCCGTGACGGCGGCGACGGATGAGGACACCGTCACCCTCACCCTCAGTCCCAGCGGCTCATCGGTCCTGCGCATCGACCAGCCGCTACAGCTGACCGTGACGGTCGCCAACGACACCGCCACCGCGATCCCGACCGGGACCGTCGAGGTGTTCCTGGCCGAACGCGCCCTCGCCACCAGGTCCGCCCTCAACGACTGGCTCGATCCCGACGAGGACAGCGACTTCGGCGACCTCATGACGAGCGTGCCCCTGGCGGAGCCGGTGCCGGCGCACAGCACCGTGAGCGTCGCCGTCAATGTGCCCAGCGACTCACTCGGTCTCTTCGAGTGGAGCCCGTGGGGTCCCCGCGGCATCGCGGCATCGCTCAGCTCCGACGAGACAGTCCGGGCCTCTGACGAGTCCACCTTCGTCTGGTACCCCGATACCAGCGAGTCCACTCCGCCCGCAGTAACCCCGGTAGACCTGGCCATCGCGATGCCGATCACCACGCCGGCCTCCAGCACCGGGCTGATCAGCGCGGACGACCTCACCACCTATACGGCGGATGCCGGCGTCCTCACCCGGCAACTCGACGGAGTTCTCAACCGGCCCGTGGCGATCGCGATCGATCCGATGATCATCGCCTCCATCCGGGTGCTCGGCACCTCAGCGCCGGCCTCGGCGGTCGACTGGCTCAACCGTCTCGCATCCGCCGACAACAACATATTCCCACTCGGGTATGCGGATGCCGACCCCGCACTCGCCGTGCAAGCAGGCGCCTCCGCCCCGCTCACACCGACCTCGCTGGCCTTCGCCACCGATCCATCCCTCTTCGTGCCGACCCCACCAGACGCTCCGCCCGCCACCGACGGCGAAACCGCCGACCCTAATATTCCATCACCGACATCTACCCAGGAGCCGCCTCCGGCTGAAGGTGGTACCGCCCCCACCCTCGGCCAGCTGCTCGCCTGGGACTACACCACGACAGCCATCGCCTGGCCCGCCGACAACGCCGTCGCCCAGGCCGACCTGAGCGCGTTCTCCGCCGCCGGCCTGACCAGCACCATCCTGGCGTCCGGCAATGTCGCCGACGACGATACGGTGGCCACCTCGGCTACCACCGTCGACCTGGGCTCCGACCAGGTCGGGCTCGTCGCCGACACCGGCATCTCCCAGGCGCTGCGCCGCGCTGTGACGGCCACCACCGAGGCAACCTGGCGGGGAGCGATGGCCGAACTGTCCTCCCAGGTAGCGATCGTCGCCGCCTCGAATCCGGATGCGGCCCTGACGCTGCTGGCCACCATGGACCGGGGTTGGCCGCCCACCGCCGCTCGACTCAGCCAGACTCTCGAAAGCCTGGCCAACCTGCCCTGGTACGCGCCAACCACCCTGACGGCTGCTGCGGCGACCACGGTCTCGACCGACGTGAGCTTCGTACCGCACGCCGAGCCCGCCGCCAGCATCGACCTCGCCAGTCGCCTGATCGACCGGGAGGCCGAGGTGGTCGAGTTCGCCGGCGCCCTGGCGGACCCGAACGCCATCACTGCCCCGAACCGGCTCGCGCTTCTCGGCCTGCTCGCCACCTCGTGGCAGTCGACCCCCGGCGACTGGCGCGCCGCTGTGGGCGATAACCTGGCCGCCTCCCACGAGGTGCTGAAGTCCGTGACCGTGAGCACCACCGGCCCCATCAACGTGGTCGGTAGCAAGGTCGACATCCCGATCACCCTGAACAACGCCCTGAACCAGGCCGTCACCGTACGCGTCCAGGTGGTTCCGTCGAATGGCCGGCTCGTGGTCGGCAACGATGTCGAGACCGTCCTGGATGCCGACTCCGCCAAGGCGGTTTCGATCCCGGTGACCGCGGCCGTCGGTAACGGCGCCGTGACCCTGCGCGTGACCCTGTTCACCCCTGCGGGGGCGTCCATGGACCAGCCCTCCCTCATCTCGGTCAACGTGCGAGCGGACTGGGAGGGCATCGGTTCACGCATCTTCGCCGCCCTCGTCGTGCTGTTCTTCGGCTTCGGTGTGTGGCGCAACATCGTGCACCGCCGACACGACCGGGCCCAGGCGGCACGCGATGAGGCCGACCACGATGATGACGGCGGCGCCGGTCCGGATGCCCCACCTAGCGGTCCGATCGACACCATCCCCGATGGCGCCGCTCCGGTGACACCCGCGACCGCCGAACCCGACGACACCCCGGCGGCCCCTCGTGGCTAGCGGCGTCGGCCGTGCGAGCGCGATCCTCGCGTCCGGAACGCTGGTCTCCCGGTTGCTCGGCTTCCTCAAGGTCATTGTCTTCGCGCGGGTGATCGGCCAGTTCGGGCAGAGCGCCGACGCGTTCGCCCTGGCCAATCAACTGCCGAACACGGTTTACACGATCGTGGCCGGCGGAGTGTTGACAGCGGTGCTCGTACCTCAAATCGTGCGCGCCAGCCTGCACGACGATGGTGGCACGGCGTATATCAACAAGCTCGTCACCCTGGCGTTGGGAATCCTGGCCGTCACGACCCTGATCGCCAGCCTGCTGGCGCCCCTGATCACCAGGTTCATCGGTTTGGGCTACTCACCGGAGCAGATGTCGCTGGCGATCGCGTTCGCCTATTGGTGCCTGCCGCAAATTTTCTTCTACGGCCTGTACACCGTGCTGGGTGAAGTCCTCAACGCCCGCAAATCGTTCGGACCGTTCACCTGGGTTCCCGTGATCAACAATGTCATCGCGATCGGCGGGCTGCTGGTGTTCATGGCGCTGTTCGGCGCCGACCCACTGGGGCAACGACTGGCCACTGAGTTCACTCCGGGGATGATCGGCATCCTCGCCGGCAGCGCCACCCTGGGCGTCGTGCTGCAGGCGGTGGTGCTGTATTACTTCTGGCGGCGAATCGGTTTGCGCTACCGGCCTGACTTCGCGTTCCGAGGCGTCGGCCTCGGCGCAGCCGGAAAGATGGCCAGCTGGACCTTTGGCATGCTGCTGCTCACCACCGTTGCGGGGATCATTGAGACCCAGGTGGTGTCGGGCGCTTCCGGCAAGGATGCGTCGACAGCGGTGCTCAGCACGGCCTGGTTGATCTTCATGTTGCCGCACTCGATCATCACGGTCTCAGTCGCCACGGCGTACTTCACCCGGATGAGCGAACACGCCTCGCGTGGCGACACCGAGAAGCTCCGAACTGACGCGTCATCCGCCATCAGGGGGACCACACTGCTGATCGTGCTCGCCAGTGCGGTCATCATGGTGTGCGCGTATCCGTTTGCGGCGGTTTTCGTACACGAGAGCTTCGCCCAGACCCAGGCCATCGGCAATGTCATCATCGCCTACCTTTTGGGCCTGGTCGCGTTCTGTGTGCTCTTCGTCGTGCAGCGCACGTTCTACGCCCTCGGGGATACCCGCACCCCGTTCTTCTTCACTCTCTTCCAGGTTGTGCTCGTGGTCATCGGCGTGCTTGGCTGCACTCTTCTTCCTCGCGAATGGACCGCGTTCGGTATCGCGCTGGTCGTTACCGTGTCCGGCGTCATGCAGGCCGTCCTGGCCGCGTCATTGTTGCGCAAGAGACTCGGTGGCATCGACGGCCGCCGTATCCTGCGGAGCATGGCGAAGTACGTCGTTGCCGTCATCCTGCCCGTCGCCGCGGGGCTCGGTCTCCTCGTCGCTCTAGGCGGCACCCGCGAGGACGGCTTCGCCATCTCGGGAATCGCACCCGCCATCGTCGCCATGATCGTGATCGGACTGGTCATGTCCGGGCTGTACTTCGGCCTCCTGCTCCTCATGCGCAGCACCGAGTTGCACGACTTCCTCGCCCCGCTGAAGGCTCGGTTCCGCCGCTAGGCCCGTCCGCTAGGCCCATCCGGTGCCCAGCCGGCTGGCGAGTCCATGCTGAACGACGGCTGTGCAGCAAGGTGGCGGGCCCGACGGCGTGGAATACCATCCGATTAGGATGTGTTGTACCCGAATGTGAGGCGCCGAAGGGCGTCTCTCCCATTGATTTCAAGGAGTCTCCGCGTGCGTCAGGTCATCATCATCGGTTCGGGTCCCGCTGGCTTCACGGCGGCCATCTACGCGGCGCGGGCGAACATGAAGCCGCTCCTGATCGCCAGCTCGGTCGAGGCCGGCGGTGAACTGATGAACACCACCGACGTGGAGAACTTTCCCGGCTTCGCCGACGGCATCCAGGGACCGGAGCTGATGGCCAAGATGCAGGAGCAGGCCGAGAAGTTCGGCACCGAGGTCATCTATGACGACGTCACCAACCTCGAGTTCGGCGACACCGTCAAGTCGGTGACCCTCGGCAACGGCGAGAAGCACGAGGCCCTGGCGATCATCTTCGCCACCGGCTCCGCGTACCGCAAGCTGGGCATCGCCGACGAGGAGCGTCTGAGCGGCCGGGGCGTGTCCTGGTGTGCGACGTGCGACGGCTTCTTCTTCAAGGAGAAGGTCATCGCCGTCATCGGCGGCGGCGACTCCGCCATGGAAGAGGCCACCTTCCTCACCCGCTTTGCGAGCAAGGTCTACATCATCCACCGCAAGGACACCCTGCGCGCCTCTAAGATCATGCAGGAACGCGCGCTGTCGCACCCGAAGATCGAGTTCGTCTGGAACACCGAGGTCGTCGGCATCGACGGTGAGGACGCCGTCGAGGGCCTGCGCCTGCGCGACACCGTCAGCGGTGCCGACAGCAGCCTCGCGGTGGGCGGCCTGTTCGTCGCAATCGGTAACGATCCGCGCACCCACCTTGTGCACGACCTGCTCGACCTCACCAGCGAAGGCACCATCGCCGTCGCCGGACGGTCGTCCCAGACCAGCCAGGCCGGTGTGTTCGCCGCCGGAGACGTCATCGACCCCACGTACCGCCAGGCGGTGACCGCGGCCGCCAGCGGTACCGTGGCGGCCCTGGACGCCGAGCACTACCTCGCCACCCTCCCCGAAGATTTGCTGGCCGCGGCCGGCGACCCTGAATTCGCAAGCGTCACCAACTAAGGAGCCCCACATGTCAGCACGCGCCGTCACCGACGCCACCTTCGACCAGGAAGTCATCAACAACGAGAAGACGGTCCTGGTGGACTTCTGGGCAGAATGGTGTGGTCCGTGTCGCGCTGTCAGCCCGATCCTCGACCAGATCGCCGCTGAGAACTCCGACAAGATCGACATCGTCAAGCTCAATGTCGACGACCACCCGGCATTGGCCGCGAAGTACATGATCACCTCCATCCCCGCGATGAAGGTCTTCCAGAAGGGCAAGGTCGTCAAGACCGTCATCGGCGCCAAGCCGAAGCCCGCCCTCGAAGCCGACCTGGCCGCCTACCTCAAGTAGCCGCGGCAGGTTCGAACGAACCCCACACCCGCCCGGCACACGCCGGGCGGGTGTTTTCGTGTATTCGGCGCCGGTGCGGACAGCGCGGGCGCCACCCCATACGATTAAGGCCTTACCAGAACGGATATGACGTGACAGCGATAGGCACCCCCCAGGCCGGCAACAACCTCGACCCGTGGTACCACCACTACGCCGAGCGAGCCGCCGCCCTGCGCGCCTCCGAGGTCCGCGCCCTGTTCGCAGTCGCCTCCCGCCCCGAGGTCGTCTCCCTGGCCGGTGGAATGCCCTATGTCGCGGCCCTGCCGCAAGACCTCGTGATGGGCGCTCTGGAGAACGTCATGCGAAAGCAGGGCCCTGTCGCCCTGCAATACGGCTCCGGTCAGGGCGTTCCCTTGTTCCGGGAGCAGATCCTGGAGGTCATGGCACTCGAAGGCATCCGGGCCAACGCCGATGATGTCGTCGTCACCACCGGCTCCCAGCACGCCCTCGAACTGGTCAGCAAGCTCTTCCTCGACCCCGGTGACGTCGTCATCTCCGAGGGACCCAGTTATGTCACCGCGATGGTCATCTTCAAGTCCTACCAGGCGGATGTCGACCATGTTCCGATGGACGAGCACGGCATGATCCCTGAGGCCCTGCGGGAGCACATCAGCCGACTCAAGGCTGACGGCCGCACGGTCAAGTTCCTGTACACGATTCCCAGCTTCCACAACCCGGCCGGGGTCACCCTCAGCTGGGCCCGCCGCGTGGAGATTCTGGAGATTGCCCGCCAGAATCAGATCCTGGTCCTCGAGGACAACCCCTACGGGCTGTTGTACTTCGACCAGAAGGCGCCGGACGCCATGCGTTCGGTCGAACGCGAGGGAGTGATCTACCTGGGGACATTCTCCAAGACCCTCGCGCCCGGATTCCGGGTGGGCTGGGCGCTCGCCCCGCACGCCATACGGGAGAAGCTGGTGCTCGCCAATGAGGCCGCTGTGCTCTCCCCCAGTTCGTTCAGCCAACTGGTCATCTCCGAGTACCTCTCGACCGCGGACTGGAAGGGCCAGATCAACACCTTCCGGGGGGTCTACCGGGAGCGCAAGAACGCGATGCTCTCGGCACTGACCGAATACCTGCCCGAACTCACCTGGACGAACCCGAACGGCGGGTTCTACGTCTGGCTCACCTTGCCGGAGACCTTGGACTCCAAGGCCATGCTGCCCCGCGCCGTCAAGGAGCTCGTGGCCTACACGCCGGGCACCGCCTTCTTCGCCGACGGTCAGGGCCGGCAGAATATGCGACTCTCGTTCTGCTATCCAACACCGGACCACATCCGACTCGGTATCCGGAGGCTTGCCACCGTTATACATGATGAACTCGAGTTGCTGGACACCTTCGCCGGCACCGGCTCGTTGTCACCGGCGCACGACGGCCGGCGTTTCGGCGCGCCACCGCCCAACAGTAACTAAAATCCATTTCCTCTCGCCTCAACCCCAAGGAAACCCCTGATCATGAGCGAATCCGATCTTCTCGATATTGTGGTTCTCGCTGGCGGAATCTCGCATGAGCGAGATGTCTCCATGCGGAGCGGTCGCCGCGTCGCCGACGAGTTGACGGGCCTCGGCCACACGGTCACCGTTCTCGACCCGCAGTCCGGGCTGCTCGCCGAACTCGCGCGCCGGCAGCCCGACGTGATCTGGCCGGTCTTGCACGGTGCCACGGGCGAAGACGGTGCCCTGCTGTCGTTGCTGGAAACGACCGGGATCCCGCACGTGGGACCACGCGGGACCGCCGCAGGCCTGGCGTGGTCGAAGCCGACGGCCAAGGAGCTTGTGCGCCGGGACGGCTTCGCCACGCCCGCCTGGATCGCGCTCTCGCGGGAGACCTTCCGTGATCTCGGTGCCGCGAGCGTATTGGAGCACATTGTGAGCTCGCTCGGCACCCCGCTTGTCGTCAAGCCCGCCCAGGGCGGCTCAGCCCAGGGGGTCACCATCGTCGACACGGCAGCGGCCCTCCCCCGCGCCATGGTGGATGCGTACACCTACGCCGACACCGCCCTGGTCGAGTCCAAGATCGAGGGGACCGAGCTCGCGGTCACCGTCATTGACACCGGAGACGGCCCCGTCGCACTTCCCGCGGTGGAGATCGTGCCGGTCAGCGGTGTTTTCAGCTTTGAGGCGCGGTACAACGCCGGCGAGACCCTGTTTTTCACGCCGGCACGCATCGCCCCCGAGGTGGCCCAGAGGGTCGCAGATACCGCGGTGGCAATCCACAGCCTGCTGGGGTTGGCCCAGCTCTCCCGCATCGACTTGATGGTCGACGCCGCGGGAGTGGCCTGGTTCCTCGAAGCAAATGTGCTCCCCGGACTCACTGAGACGTCCCTCGCGCCCCAATCCATCGAGGCGTCGGGGGAATCGCTCGGTTCCGTTTACGCCGCCCTGGCCCGCGCTGCGTCCGTCAGTCTCCAGTAGTACACGGGATGATTCACGTGAAACATCCCTTCGTGAGCACCACGTCCTCCCCCGCCGCTATCGAACACCGGCGCCACGAGTGACGCCTCCCCCTGGACCGCTCTGGGGGCTATGTTTCACGTGAAACACTCCGGTTGAGTGCCCGGCCAGACGCTATCCCCGCCTCGAACTCCCCGTCGAACCGGGCTACAAAAGTGCGATGTTTCACGTGGAACACCAGAATGTACAGCTCTAGGGCGGCACACACGGTGTCTTCGGCCCGTTACGGAGCAGAATGCGGGCGTGAACACCACCGAATCTGCGTCCACAGGGGCCAAGGCGTCAAGAATGAGGCAATCTGCAATTTGATATGCGCTGCGGGGTTACCCCCCCCAGGCACAGGGGGAAGACGCGCGCCTCCGGAGTCGCGTGGATCGCAGGAGACGCGTGAGCAGGACGCGATGCCGGCCCGCGTTCCCGTGCGGACGTTGAGTGCGCACATATCACGGGAGGCCTGCGTCGATGTCACTCCGCTCGCACAGTGGCCCCGCGGGGTGCTGAGGTCCGAACGCTCACCCATCTCGACAGACGTTTCACGTGAAACATCGGTGTCTGGACTGGTCACGGACCCTGTCGCGCGTTCGCGTCCGGACGGAGAGCAGACTCCGCAGAACGTTTCACGTGAAACATGTGTGAATAGCACACCGTTTCGACACGCCAGAAGCCCTTCTAAGAGCCCACGCCGTGCCCGCGACTCGATCCCCACGCCCGGCTGTGGGGCGAATCGCGCTCTGAGACCGACGTTTTCGGCTCGAAGCACGCCCTGCAGTGGTCCGAGGTGTCCACACGCGACAACTGGGGCAGGTCAGAAGGGGGAGCTCCGCATACTGGGCCGTCGCCAGCGGAGGAGATGGGAGTGCTACCCCGAACCGTGAGCTGCCGGCTCGACGCCACAACTTCTTCACCGCCCTCATCACTGCATTGGACCAGGTTCGGGCCCAATAATGTTTCACGTGAAACACCACGGCCCCTCGACGCGGCCTGCCACTCTGAGAATCTGCGGACAACGGTTTGGGCGTAATCCGGCCGCCCAGCGCGACGTCGCGGATGTTTCACGTGAAACGCTCACCCGCGCCGTGTCGCTGCTACGGCTCCGGCCGGCGCAGACAGGCGACAGACGGTCAACCGGCGGTGTGACATAACCGCCAAGGTGGCTAAAACGCACCCCGTGCACGGCCATATCCCTGACGTTCGAGGAAGCAATGCGCAGAATAGCCCGCAATCGCAGGGAGGCCGGCCGCTTGTGCCCCCAGTCCGGCCCCGCCCGTCCGAACTTGCGGCCCTTAGGATCGCTCCTGACGTTGCGAAATAGTCCAAAATAGCGCTGTTTCACGTGAAACATCCGGCTACTGAGCCTGAGTCGGACTAGTTAAACGGCAAGGAAATGCGTTCGCCGCGCTAAGCACGCCCACGAGCGCCTACGTTTCAGAAACATATAGTTTAGGAACTTGCGCCGAAGCCTGGCTGCCCGAGCACACCGAGAATACGATTCAGGTCACCTATCGTCGCGAAATCCACTGTGATCTGGCCTTTTCGTGCGCCGAGGTTGATCTTGACCCGGGTGTCGAGTCGATCGCCGAGGGTTTCCGCGATCTCATTGAGGTGTCCTTGACGCTGGCCGGGTACGGGCTTGACCGCAACCGGCCTGGGCCCGGCTGCAGCCGCGGCCTCGGCAGCACGAACCGACAGGTCCTCGTTCACGATCTTGTCGGCCAGGCGAAGCATGCCGTCCAGGTCGCCGACGGACAAGATGGCCCGCGCGTGGCCAGCCGACAGGACGCCGGCGGCCACCCGAAGCTGAACCGACTCGGGCAGCTTGAGTAGACGCAGGGTGTTCGTGATCTGCGGACGTGAACGACCGATGCGGCTGGCCAGCTCTTCCTGCGTGATCCCGAAGTCAGACAGCAGCTGCTGGTAGGCGGACGCCTCTTCGAGCGGATTCAGCTGAGCGCGGTGCAGGTTCTCCAGCAGGGCGTCGCGGAGCATGTCGATGTCGGCAGTATCGCGGACGATCGCCGGGATGCTGTCGAGGCCGACCTCTTTGGTGGCTCGCAGCCGGCGCTCACCCATGACCAGCTCGTACTTCCCCGGCCGATCGGGGAGTGGCCGCACCACAATGGGCTGGAGTACGCCCACTTCGCGGATGCTGTGCACCAGTTCCGCGAGCTCGTCTTCGTCGAAGACGCTTCGCGGCTGGACGGCGTTGGGCACGATGTCCGCGGGATCCAGGTGTGCCAGACGCGCACCCGGTACGGGCAGGAGCTCCGTCGCTGAAGCTTCCTCAGGAAACGGGTCGGTCGCCACGACGGACGGGACAGTATCAGCACCACGCGCGGCAACGGCAGCGGGGGAGGCCCCGGCGGTTCCCTCGGCGTGCGGGACCTCGTTGTAGGGGAAGAACACGTCGACGGGTCGCGCCTGGGAGGGGTTCTCCTGAACCGGGATCAGCGAGCCGATACCCCGGCCCAGCCCTGTACGTTTCGCCATTACTGCTCTTCTCCTGTTGGTGGGGCGCCCCTGCGGGCGATCTCTGCCGCTGCTTCGAGGTAGGAGAGGGATCCTGCCGAGTTCAGGTCGTAGCTGACAACGCTCTGCCCGTAGCTGGGTGCCTCTGACACCCGCACGGACCGCGGAATCAGGGTGTTGAGCACCTGTTTCGGGAAGTGATCCCGCACGTCCTGTGCCACCTGATTGGCCAGGTTCGTGCGGCTGTCATACATGGTCAGCAGAATGGTCGACACGACCAGGTTCGGGTTGAGGTGCTTTTCGATCAGCTCGATGTTCTTGAGGAGCTGACTCAGTCCCTCGAGGGCGTAGTACTCGCACTGGATCGGAATCAGGACCTCGCGGGCGGCAACGAACGCGTTGATGGTGAGGAGCCCCAGCGACGGCGGGCAGTCGATGAACACGTAGTCATACGGGTCCGTCATTTCCTTGATGTGCAGGTCCAGCGCTCGACGCAGGCGCTGCTCCCTAGCCACGAGGGAGACCAGTTCGATTTCGGCGCCGGCCAGGTGGATGGTGGCGGGAACGCAGTAGAGGGCGCCGAATTCCGGACTCTTCTGCACGACATCCACCATCGGCAGGTCGTTGATGACCACGTCATAGACGCTGGGCGTCTCCGCCCGGTGTTCGACACCGAGTGCGGTGGAAGCGTTACCCTGCGGGTCCAGGTCGATCACCAGCACGCGTGCGCCCTGGCGAGCCAGCGCGGCGGCCAGGTTCACAGCGGTGGTCGTCTTGCCGACTCCGCCCTTCTGGTTGGAGATGGTGATCACGCGGGTGCTGTCCGGTTTGGGCAGGCGGTCGGCGGCAATGAGCTGACGACGACGGGTCAGGTCTGAGATCTCCCGGGCCAGAGGAGTGTCGAGGCCGGAGCCGGGGGAGCCGGCCTGCTGGTCTTCGCCAGGTTGTTTCACGTGAAACCTTTGCGTTCGACGATTGATGAGCCACCCGGATCAGAGCGTTCCCGGGGGAAGGAGCGCCGCCTGGGACTACTCCACTGTAGCCCTAATGACCCGGGTAACGTCCTGCAGCACGCCCTCGCCGAGCGTAAGAACCTCGACATTCCGCAGCCGGAAGCGAGTGATGGCCTTCGCGGCGTTGTTGATTTCACCGGCCGCGCCGGCACCCTTCATCACCACAAGCTCCCCGCCGGGTCGCAGCAGCGGTGCGGTGAGCGGAATCAGCGTCTTGAAAGCGCTTACAGCGCGAGCGGTGACCTGATCCAACGGTGTGTTCAGGCGGATGTCTTCAGCACGGGCACGCAGCACGGTGGCGTTCGTCAGACCGAGCGCCGCAATCTGGCCGGTCAACCACGCCACCCGCCGCTCCATGGGCTCGATCAGCACGAACGAGACGTCGGGCCGGGCGATCGCGAGAACCAGGCCGGGCAGCCCGGCGCCCGATCCGACGTCCCCAACGAGACCAGGACGCAGCAGTGGCGCCACGACGACGCAGTTCAGGATGTGGCGGCTCCATAGCCGGGGCAGCTCCAGCGGTCCGATCAGCCCGAGCTCCTCGCCCTGCTCGGCCAGATGCCGGGTGAACTCGCGTGCGACGTCGATGCGATCGCCGAAGAGCTGTGCGGCAACGACCGGTTCGGCCTCGAGAGTGTCAACCATAAACGGAGCGGGTTTACGCGGCGGTGATGACGGTGTGACGGTCGCGGCCTTCGCCCCGGGACTCGGAAACGAAGCCGCGCTCGGAGACGATGTCATGCACGAGTTTGCGCTCGTACGACGACATCGGCGGGAGGGAAGCCTCCGTTGCACCGCCTTCGATACGTTCGATGGCCCGGCCGACCAGATCGGTCAGCTCGCCCTGGCGCGCTTCGCGGGACCCACCGATGTCCAGGATTAGCCGGGAGAACGACCCGGTCTTGTTCTGAACGGCCAGGCGGGTGAGCTCCTGCAATGCATTGACGGTGTCCGGCTTGGACAGCAGGCGCAGATTGCCCGGTTCCGAGGAGTTCACAGAGAGATAGGCACGGCCGTTGCGGGCATCGATGTCGATGTCACCGTCCAGATCGCAGATGTCGAGGAACTCCTCGATGTAGTCCGCGGCGATGTCGCCTTCCTGCTCCAGCTGGTCGATGGTCGGCGTGGCCGGTACCACGTCCTCCGCGGCGATAACGTCAGTGTTCTCAGTCACGTTGTCCATCCCTCTTACTTCTTGGGGCCGGTCTGCTTTTTGGCACGGTTCTTGCCGAGCGGCTGTTGGCGCTGGGCCGGCTTCTTCGCCTCGTCGACGACGATGATGTCGCCATCCGTCGCGATAAGCTTGCCCTTTCGGGCGAGGCGCTCCTCACGGGCCTTGGCCGCCTCGCTGCCCGGGGTGGGCATGTTGCGGATGACGAGGAACTGCTGCGCCATCGTCCAGATGTTCGAGGTGAGCCAGTAGAACATAACGCCGAGCGGGAAGGCCACACCGGAGAAGGCGAACACCAGCGGCAGCAGGTAGAGCATGATCTTCTGTTGGCGGAACATCGGGCTGGCCTTGGTCTCCGGCGACATGTTCTTGGAGACGATCTGCAGCTGGGTGATGAACTGCGAGGCGGTCATCAGCACCACCATGGTGGCGGCGATGATCATCACCGAGAGGTTGAAGTCCGATCCGGCGGTCCACAGCGCCCACTGCTGGGCGAAGGTGTCATGCAGCGGGGCCACCCCGAAGAGGGTCGCGTTTCCAAAGCTCGTGGCCAGGTCCTGGTTGAGCGGCCCAACGCCCGCATTGGACTTCTGGGCGTCATTGAGCACCGAGAAGAGGGCGAAGAAGATCGGCATCTGCAACAGCAGCGGAAGGCAGGAGGCCAGCGGGTTGGTGCCCGTGCGCTTGTACAGTTCCATGGTCTCGCGGGACATCGCCTCGCGGGAGAACTGGTCTTTCTTACCCTTGTACTTGTCCTGGATCTTCTTCAGCTGCGGGGCAACCTCGAGCATCTTGCGCTGGCTCTTGATCTGCCGGACGAAGATGGGAATCAGCGCGGCGCGGACCACGAGCACGAGGCCGACGATGGACAGCACCCAGGTGAGGCCATCGTTGTAGCCCATGCCCAGGTTGGAGAACAGCCAGTGGAAGGCGACGAGCAGAAGCTCCACGGCCCATTTCAACGGCCAGAGAATAGTGCCTATGAGGTCCATACGTGCGGGTCAGCCCTTTCCGTGGCTAAAGGAACTACAAATCCAAACGACGTCACCGTGAAGCGACGACGCTTTTTCAGGGGAACATCATCGATTCCGCCTTCAGCCCAAGGGTGGCAACGCAAGACCCGGCGTGCGGCGAAAAATGAACCGACGATCAGGCCATATTCCTGAACAGCGCCGAGGGCGTACGCCGAACACGTGGGGTAATACCGGCAGACATCACCGTATAACGGTGAGATTACCGCGCGATAGACACGCAACAGCACGATCCCCGCATTTCTGGGGAGAAGATACAGCGTGACCATCATCCTCTTCATCGGCCGCGTTGGCCTGTGAGGAGTGCATTCGACAGCTCCGCGCGCAGAACCGGCCAGCTTGCGCTCACCGATGCGGGCAGGGCCCGAAAAACGATCTCGGTCCCGGCTGGAACGCCGGGAAGAAGATCGAAGCTTGCCGCCTTCATTCGACGCCTGATCCGGTTTCGCACCACAGCGCCGCCGACGTTCTTGGCGACGATGAACCCGAACCGCACCGGAGCGGGTTCCTGGGTTCGCCGAAGGTACGCCACTGTGTGCGGGCCGACGACCCGCACACCTCGTCGAACGACAGCCTTGTAGTCGCTCCCGCTCGTGATGCGATTGGCGTGAGCGAGCACGGGAGTGTTTACGCGGAGAGTTCGGTGCGACCCTTGCGGCGACGTGCACCGAGGATGGCGCGGCCGGCGCGAGTGCGCATGCGAAGGCGGAAGCCGTGCACCTTGGCGCGGCGGCGGTTGTTCGGCTGGAACGTTCTCTTGCTCATTGTTCAATCTCCACGTATTGGATCTCCGCAGGCCTAAACGAGCGGCCGGGAAAGAGTGAGGTAGCCCACGGGCTGGGGTCAACTGATTAAAACTACGGCTTC
>NZ_JAODBG010000118.1 GCF_025463825.1 Cryobacterium sp. | reverse complement strand
GATCATGAGGAAAGTGAAATCGAGGGTGAGCAACTCGATGATGACGCAGACCAGGATGAAGACCAGCCATGCAATCCACAGGTAATCCGTCAAATCCACCATGTCGCTGCCCCTCTGAGCGTCGGTTTGCCTCTGACGCTAGCACTTGGAGGTGTGAGGCATGTTGATAGTCTTTATCCCCGTGAGCACACCATCGATGAATCCCCTCCAGCCCGGCAGCCTGACCGGAAAACGTATCCTCGTCACGGGCTCGTCCCGCGGGATCGGAGCCGACACCGTCGCCTACTTCGCCGAAGCCGGCGCCAAGGTCGTCATCAACTACCGCAATAAGGAAGCGCGGGCCAACAAGCTCGCCACCGCCATCCGCGACGCCGGCGGCACCGCCATCACTGTGGCCGCCGACCTCACCGACGCCGAGTCGGTAGCCGCGATGTTCGAGACCATTCGCGCCGAATACGGCGGACTCGACATCCTGGTGATGAACGCGTCAGGCGGTATGGAGAGCGGCATGGCCGAGGACTACGCCATGCAGCTGAACCGGGATGCGCAGGTCAACCTGCTCACCGCTGCTGTGCCGCTGCTCAGCGACGGCTCCCGGGTCGTCTTCATCACCAGTCACCAGGCGCACTTCGTCGACAGCGCGCAGAACGTGGCCGTCTACGAGCCCGTCGCCCGCAGCAAGCGCGCCGGCGAGGACGCCCTCCGGGCGGTCATCCCCGAGCTCGCGGAGGCCGGCATCGGTTTCGTCGTCGTCTCCGGCGACATGATCCAGGGCACCATCACGGCCGTGCTTTTGGAGCGTGCCAACCCCGGCGCGATCAGCGCCCGCCAGGATTCCGCCGGCAAGCTGTACAACGTGAGCGAATTCGCCGCGGAGATCGTGCTCGCCGCGGTGGAGCCGGTACCGGAGAACAACACCCGGTACGTCGGCGACACCTCGGACTTCACCGGCTGACTCGGGCGGGCTCAGGCCGTCGCGCCGCGCCCGAATGTGAGGGCGCGCACGAGTTGCACGAGCCCGGAGACGATGAGCATGATGCCGCCGATCGTGACGAGCACGCCAATCGTCTCCACCGGGGCGAAGAGCACGACGACGCCCGCGATGACACCGATCACGCCGAGCAGGATCCCCGGCCAGCGGCTGGAGTCCGTGCTGTACTCGACGAGCGCGGCCACCCCGTCGACGATCCAGACGATGCCGACGACCAGCCCGAGGACGGCGAGCGATCCTTCCGGGTTGCGCAACGCCAGGATCCCCAGGATGCCCACGAGCACGCCGAGCACGATGTTGAGCACCCGGCCGCCGGTGGAGACGCCGACGCTGGCGACCCCGCGGACGATCCGGCCGACGCCGCTGATCACGAAGTAGAGCCCGAAGAGAACCGCGATGACCGTGAGGGTCGCGTCGGTCCAGACCAGGAGGATCGTGCCGATGCCAATGGCCACCAGGGCGCTGACGGCGAACGCCACCCGCAGGCCGGTGATCTCCTTGGCCGACAGGTTGCGGGGATCCAGGGCCAGACCGAACACCGCGCTCTGATTCGCCGCGCTCTGTCGCGTCGGGCGGTTCTGAGCGGGGCTGTTCTGAGCGGGGCTGGGCGTTCCGGGGCTGTTCGACATGCTGCTCCTTCGGGATGTACCGGCGGGGGAGTCATTGTGCTGCGACACCCAGGGACAACGAGGTGCTGGCGACACCCTAATCCCAGGCTCGTGATGGTGCTACGGGATCGCCAGCGGCACTCAACTCGGAGGGTTATTTCTGGCACAAAATTATATCGGCGATCGAACTGGCTGTTGAGTTCGGCCGACCGGCCCCGATATTTGCGCCGCCCACGACGACCACGGTGCGAAGCCGACGCTACGACATGGCGGCACCGGATCTCGGCGGCGGAGGCCGGCCGCGGCGCGGTGGCACACTCACAGTGACAGAACCGTCACGCCAGGCACCGACGCTGATCCAGCACCTTCCCGAGTCCCATGCTGTGACCGATAATGCACATTATGTCAACAAAGCTTTTCGGGAGGGCTCTCCCGCGCGAACCAGGATGGGAATCAGGTGGCCCCGGGCTCCGCCGGCGGGCGATGGATCACCATGCCGAATTCGTTCACCTGCTCGAAGGCGTCCCGGTCCCAGGCACCCGGATGCGGGACCGGACAGTTCAGGATGGTGTCGTGCGCGGAATGCTCGATGGTGTGCTCGGTCATCGGCCGCTGACAGACCGGGCAGGTTTTCAGCCCGGTGGTTTCCTGGGCGTCGTAGGTACCGACGGCGGGTGAATCGAAAGCCGGCCTGAGCCGGTCCTCCACCCACTCGAAGAGTTGACGGCGGCCGGCCTTGGGAGCCCCGGCCGAGGATTTCTCGTTCTGGACCATGCCGCCAGCGTACGCCGGTCGCCCGCCGGAATTCTAGGGACCGGCCCGGCGCGGCTATTCCTCGCCGAAGCCCGTTTCGATGAGATCGGCCAACGCGTCGACCGCCGCGCGGGAGCGTTCGTCCGGCCCGGAGATCTCCACGCTCATCCCCCGGGTCAGCCCCAGGGACATGATGCCGAGCAGGCTGTGTGCGTCCTTGCCGTTCACACTGACCTCGGCGTTGAAGGTGCTCGCCAGCTTGACGAAGTCCGCGGCGGGGCGGGCGTGCAGGCCGTCCCGGTTCCGCAGCGTCACCGTGCGCGAGACGGGTCCACCGCCCGTTTCCCCGGCTTCACCGGCCGTGCCCGCGTCGACCGCCGACTCGACGGCCGGTGCGCTGCCGGCGGATTCGGCGGCGGCCAGGACAGCGTCGAGGTCTCCCCCGATCTCCGCGGCAACCGCGGCCGCCACTCCGCCCTCCACAAGCGGTGCGTCGGCGATGCGGACCCGGTCCCTGGCGTCGTCGTCGAGGAACTCCACCGCGGTCTCCGCGGTGAGAATGGCCGAGCCGAGATCGCAGAGCACGACGACTCCGGCGCCCTGGTCGGCCTCCAGCAGCGCGGCACTGATCTTGTCGAAGCTCGTGCCGATTCCCCCGTCATCCATTCCCCCGGCGGCCACCAGGGCGGTCCCCGGCGCCATCTGCCGAGCCAGTGCGACCAGCCCGGCCGCTATCAGCGCACTGTGCGAGACGAACACCAGGCCGACCCGGCCCGGTGCGTCGGTTTCTGCCACGGCATCGGCCATCATCAGGATTGCGCGGCGTCGGCGGCGCAGCGCAGGATGAGCGCGGTCGACTCGGCGCCGGGATCGCGGTGCCCGATGGCCCGCTCCCCCAGGTAGCTTGCGCGGCCCTTGCGCGCGACCAGGGGCTCCGTGGCCACCGCACCGGCCTCGGCGGCGTCGGCGGCCGCGGCAAGAATCTGGTCGGCGCCGGCGCCGGCGGCCAGTGCCACCGCAGCCGCATCGACGGCCGGGGTCCACGCGTCGATCATGGTCTTGTCACCGGACTCGGCCTTGCCGCGCAAGACGATGCCGTCACGCCCGGCCGTCAGCAGCGCCACCACGGCGTCGCCGTCCAGTTCCGCCGTGCCACTCACCGCGCCGGCGGCCTTGAGGTAGGCGGTGCCGTAGAGCGGGCCCGCGGCGCCGCCGACGGTGGAGATGAGCGTGGAGGCGAGCACCTTGAGTAGGTCGGCCGGTGTGGTGGCGTCGGTGAGGCCGTCGAGCTTGGGCAGGATGGCCTGGAAGCCCCGATCCATGTTCTCGCCGTGGTCGCCGTCACCGATCTCCCGGTCCAGGGTGTTCAACCGGGCTCGGTGCTCCGAGAGCACCCTGGCGCTGGTCCTGATCCAGGCCTCTGCCCATGCGACGTCTACGCTCATTCGGTCTTCCTACTTTCCCCACCGCAATGCGGCCGTGTGCACCGGAGCATCCCACAGGGCGGTCAACTCGTCGTCGAGTGTGAGAACCGTGATCGACATGCCCTGCATCTCCAGTGATGTTGTGAAATTGCCGACGAGCGTGCGTGTCACCTCGATGCCTCGCTCGGCGAGGACTTCGGCGGCCCGTCGAAATACAATGTACAGCTCCACCTGGGGCGTGCCGCCCATCCCGTTGACGAAGAGGAGCACCTTGTCACCGCGGGTGAAGGGGATGTCGTCGAGGATCGGCGCGAGGATCCGGTCGACGATCGCGTCGGCAGGTTCCAGTTTGATCCGCTCCCGGCCCGGCTCGCCGTGGATGCCGATGCCGATCTCGATCTCGTCGTCGGCGAGGGTGAAGCTCGGCTCCCCGGCGTGCGGCACCACACACGGCGTCAGGGCCACGCCCATCGAGCGCACCCGGCCGATGACCTTCTCGGCGACGGCGGCCACGGCGGTCAGGTCGTCGCCCCGCTCCGCCGCGGCACCGGCGATCTTCTCGACCAGGACCGTGCCGGCCACTCCCCTGCGTCCGGCGGTGTACAGCGAGTCCTTCACCGCGACGTCGTCATTGACGATCACCGTGCGCACCTCGATCTCATCCGCTGCGGCGAGGTCGGCGGCGGTTTCAAAATTTAGCACGTCGCCGGTGTAGTTCTTCACGATGTGCAGCACGCCCGCTCCCCCGTCGACGGCTTTGGTCGCCGCGAGGATCGGGTCAGGAGTCGGCGAGGTGAACACCGCGCCGGGCACCGCGGCGTCGAGCATGCCGGAACCGACGAAGCCGCCGTGCAACGGCTCGTGGCCGCTGCCGCCTCCACTGACGATGCCGACCTTGCCGGCCACGGGCGCGTCGGAGCGCACGATGAACACCGGGTCGAGGGACACCCGCACGATATCGCCGTGCGCCGCACCGAAACCGGCGACGGCTTCGTCGACAACGTTCTTCGGGTCGTTGACAAGCTTTTTCATGACCATTCCTTCGTTTCGCAAAAATCGAGCGGCACGAAAAGGCACGCGCCGGGCGGACAAGGGGTTCACGCACAACTTACGCGCTGCGCCCGGTTCGGGTAAGAGGCAGGTTATCCGGGTAATCCGTTCCGTTTCGCATCCGCGCCCGCCGCGCTATGGTGACTGCACATTCGCGCAGCGCGAAGGGATTGCTCCGGTTCAGCCGGCATCTCGCTTCTACCCAGAAGGGTCATCGTGGACAATATCGGACTGGTGTTTTTGTCGGAGGTGCTGGGCACAGGGATGCTGACGCTCCTCGGTTGTGGTGTCGTGGCCAACGTGGCCCTGACGAAGAACAAGGGCTTCGGCGGCGGGTTCCTCATGGTGACATTCGGCTGGGCCTTCGCGGTCTTCGCCGGTGTGCTCGTCGCCTACAACTCGGCTGCCCACCTCAACCCGGCCGTCACCCTCGGCCTGGTCGCGTCGGGCGCCGAATCATTCGGTGGCGCCGCGGACGTCCCGGTGAATTTCCTGTCGGTACTCGTCTACCTGGCCGGGGAATTCCTCGGTGCGTTCCTGGGCGCCGTCGTGGTCTGGCTGGCGTACAAGCAGCACTACGACCAAGAGCCCGAGCCCGCCAACAAGCTCGGCACCTTCTCCACCGGGCCGGCCATCCGCTCCTACGGCTGGAACCTGGTCACCGAGGTCATCGGCACCTTCGTGCTGGTCTTCGTCATCCTCACCTTCGGCCACCAGACCGACACCGCCGGTGGCCTCGGCGCCGTCGGCGCCCTGCCCGTGGCCCTGCTCGTTCTGGTCATCGGCGTCTCGCTCGGTGGCCCGACCGGGTACGCCATCAACCCGGCCCGAGACCTCGGGCCACGGATCGCGCACTTCGTCCTGCCGATCAAGGGCAAGGGGTCCTCGGACTGGGCCTACTCCTGGGTGCCCGTCGTCGGTCCCGTCGTCGGCGGTCTGCTCGCCGGCTGGGCCTCCCTGATCTGGCTCCCCACCATTTGAGCGGGCAGGCCGGTCCGGCACGGACCGGCCTGCTTCGCTGCCCGGCGGTGCATCGCCTCGGCACCGGAACGGCCGAGCGGAATCCACCGCACGGTTTTATAGTTTGTCCAAGCCATCATGCAACGTACAAGGAGGTACACCATGGCAAAGTATGTTCTCGCCATCGACCAGGGCACCACGAGTTCGCGCGCCATCATCTTCGACCACGCCGGCTCGATCGTCTCCACCGGCCAGCTCGAGCATGAACAGATCTTCCCCCGCGCCGGCTGGGTCGAACACGACCCCGTCGAAATCTGGGACAACACCCGTGAGGTGATCGGCCAGGCGCTGTCCAAGGCCAACCTGACCCGGCACGATATCGCTGCCGTCGGCATCACCAACCAGCGCGAGACCGCCGTGGTCTGGGACCGCACCACCGGCCTGCCGGTGTACAACGCGATCGTCTGGCAGGACACCCGCACCCAGGCCATCGTCGACCGGCTGGCCGCCGACGGCGGTGGCGACCGGTTCAAGAAGGTCGTCGGCCTGCCGCTGGCCACCTACTTCTCCGGCACCAAGATCGCCTGGATCCTCGAGAACGTCGACGGCGCCCGCGAAAAGGCCGAAGCCGGCGACCTGATGTTCGGCACCACCGACACCTGGGTGCTGTGGAACCTCACCGGCGGGCTGGAGGGCGGCGTGCACCTCACCGACGTCACCAACGCCAGCCGCACCCTGTTCATGAACCTCGAGACCCTCGAATGGGACGACGAAATTCTCGGCATCTTCGGCGTGCCGCGCTCGATGATGCCCCAGATCCGCTCCTCCAGCGAGGTCTACGGCACCGTCAACGAGCACAGCCTGCTGCGCGAGGTGCCGATCGCCGGCATCCTCGGCGACCAGCAGGCCGCCACGTTCGGCCAGGCCGCGTTCGACCAGGGTGAGGCGAAGAACACCTACGGCACCGGTAACTTCCTGATCTTCAACACCGGCACCGAGATCATCCACTCGGAGAACGGCCTGCTCACCACACTGGGCTACAAGCTCGGCGACGCCGACCCGCACTACGCCCTCGAGGGTTCCATCGCCGTCACCGGGTCGCTGATCCAGTGGCTGCGCGACAACCTCGGCCTGATCGGTTCGGCGAGCGAGATCGAGGCCCTGGCCCGAACCGTGGACGACAACGGCGGCGCCTACTTCGTGCCCGCGTTCAGCGGCCTGTTCGCGCCGTACTGGCGCTCGGATGCCCGCGGCGCGCTCGTCGGGCTCACCCGGTTCGTCAACAAGGGGCACATCGCCCGGG
>NZ_JAODBG010000109.1 GCF_025463825.1 Cryobacterium sp. | reverse complement strand
ACAACGACCTCGTCGAGGAAGTCGTCAACCTCGTCCTGGTCATATCCCTCACGGAACTTGGTCGACTGGAACCGCTTGTTGACTACATCTTCCGGAGTTAGCGCCATGGCTTTCCACCTCAAAACTTGATAAAAGAACAGTTGTTGCGAACACGTGCGGGCGGCCAACTGGCTCTCGGTGCGGTACCGGGCCGGTCGGCCGTCATCGGTCCAGAATACATGCCGGGACACCGGCGGGGCTGCGGGTCAGCGCAGAAGCCCGGTAATCGACATGGCGATGATGGTGCAGAGCATGGTCAGGGTCCAGCCGAAGTCGAACGCGATCGGACCGATCCGTAGCGGCGGAAAGATCCGGCGGAAGAAGTTGACCGGGGGGTCGGTCACGGTGTAAACGAACTCGATGAGCACGAGGACGAAGCCCTGCGGCCGCCACGACCGGTTGACACCACGGACCAGGTCCACGATGAACCGCCCCCACAGCACGAAGAAGTACAGCAGGAGGACGAAGTAGGCGATCGAACCGATCAGCGCGATTGGGGACACGCTCGGTTACGACTGAGTGAAGAAGGAGGAATCGGCGTCCCCTTCTTCGGCGGCGGCGTTGTCGCCGGAAATGACGACGTGCGACGGCGACAGGAGGAATACCTTGGCCGTGACGCGCTCGATCTTGCCGTACAGGCCCTGCGAGAGCCCACTGGCGAAGTCGATCAGGCGGCGCGCATCGGCGTCACTCATCTGGGACAAGTTGATGATGACCGGGATTCCATCACGGAAAGACTCGGCGATCACCTGGGCGTCGCGGTACTGGCGGGGGTGGACGGTGAGGATCTCGTTCATTTCGGACACGACAACATTCTTGGGGGTGGAGGTCTTGTGCAACGGCGTGACCGGTGCTCGGCCCGAGGAGTGCGACCCGGTCACGGGTGCGACGGCTGGGGAGTTCACGGCGTGCGCGGACTGCGTGGGAAGAGCGGAGACGGGAGCCTTGGCGGGCTCCTCATAATCCAGCTCTTCGTCTGCCAGACCCAGGTAGACCATGGTTTTCTTGAGCGGGTTGGACATCTCGACCTCCGTGTTGGTATTACGACGTTTTCAGATTAACCGGTGCCGGGCGATTCCCGGTGATTGCGGTGCCAATTCGCAGGTGTGTCGCGCCCTCCGCGATGGCGGCCGCGTAGTCCTGGGACATGCCCATGGACAGGTAGCGGGCCGTCGGCGCGATGCCCTGCATCTGGGAGCCCAGCTCGGCCACCAGGGCGAACGAACGCCTTGGATCGGCGCCGAGCGGTGCGACGGCCATGAGGCCGAGGAGGCCGAGGCCCGGGGTGCCCAGCACCCGCTCGACCAATGGAGCGAGATCGGGGATGGACACGCCGCCCCTGGCGGGGTCGTCCGTGAGGTTGACCTGCACGAAGCAGTCCACTGGGCGGGTCGTGGGCTGGGCCGCCGGCACAGCCTCCGGCGGGGTGCCGAGAGCGGTGACCAGTGACTCACGGTCGACGGAATGGATCACCGACGAGTAGGCGCGCACCGCTCTGGCCTTCTTGCCTTGCACCTGGCCGACGAAATGCCAGCTGATCCCCGCTCCGGCCAGTTCGGCGGCCTTCAGGTGGGCCTCCTGGTGACGGCTCTCACCGAAGTCGCGGATGCCGAGCTCGAGGAGCTCACGCACCAGCGACACGGGCTGGAACTTCGTCACGACGATTGTCGTGATGTCGTCCACAGACCGGCCGGCGGACCGCGCGGCGTCGGCAATGCCGGCGCGCACGGTCGCCAACCGCGAGGAGAGCTCTGGTTCGGCCATTACTTGAGGAAGTCGGGGATGTCCAGGTCGTCTGAATCGTCCTCGAAGGCCGGGTCGGCAACGGGAGTGCTCGCGGCCGAGTCCACCGTCGACCAGACCGAGGCGGCCGGGTCTTCGACGGTGAATGCGGACGCCGAGTCCGAGCCGGCCCCTACGGCTGCGCCACCGGACACCCCGGCGGCGACGCCTGCCGCAACCAGGTCGGCACGACGCACCTCGACGGCCTTCGCTCCAGGTTCTCCGCCGTCGAAGCCGGCGGCGATGACGGTCACCCGGACCTCGTCACCGAGGGTGTCGTCAATGACGGCGCCGAAAATGATGTTGGCTTCGGGGTGCACGGCCTCCTGGACCAGGCGGGCGGCATCGTTGATCTCGAAGATGCCGAGGTTGGAGCCACCCTGGATGGAGAGCAGCACCCCGTGGGCGCCATCGATGGACGCCTCGAGCAACGGCGAGGCCACGGCGAGTTCGGCCGCCTTGATGGCGCGGTCTGCGCCGCGAGACGAGCCGATCCCCATGAGGGCCGAACCGGCACCCTGCATGACCGACTTGACGTCGGCGAAGTCGAGGTTGATCAGGCCAGGGGTGGTGATCAGGTCGGTGATGCCCTGCACGCCGGCCAGGAGCACCTGGTCGGCGGTGGCGAAGGCCTCGAGCATGCTGATCCCGCGATCACTGATTTCCAGCAGCCGGTCGTTCGGCACGACGATGAGGGTGTCGACCTCGTTCTTCAGTGAGGCGACACCGGTCTCGGCCTGCGCCTGGCGACGCTTGCCCTCGAAGCCGAACGGCTTCGTGACGACACCGATGGTCAGGGCGCCGATGGACTTGGCGATCCGGGCGACGACGGGAGCGCCCCCGGTACCGGTTCCGCCACCCTCGCCGGCGGTGACGAAGACCATGTCGGCTCCGGCCAGCGCCTCTTCGATTTCTTCGGCGTGGTCCTCGGCGGCACGACGGCCGACCTCGGGATCCGCGCCAGCGCCGAGACCCCTGGTGAGATCACGGCCGACGTCGAGCTTGACGTCGGCATCGCTCATCAGGAGTGCCTGGGCATCCGTATTGATGGCGATGAATTCGACCCCACGGAGGCCGAGCTCGATCATGCGGTTGACGGCGTTGACGCCGCCCCCGCCGATTCCAACAACCTTGATGACTGCTAGGTAGTTCTGATTAGTTGACACGTCCGGCCTCCGGTGGAACCCTAAACCTCTACTCGAAGCTTAAAGTTATGCTGAGTATGCAATTCCTAAATTCGAAGTTAGGTGCCACACCGGACGCCTTGGGGAGGCGCGCCCGCGTGTCGCGAATACCCGGACCGATTCGCGTCGTGCGGACCCGTGGCGCGGAGCCGTCGCGCGGTTCGTGGTGCGGCTAGCGGACGACGGCGCTGTCGGGCGAGGACACGTCGTACTCGGTGACACTGCCGACCGGGTGGCTCACGAGCAGGGCGGACAGTACGACCGCTTTGTATTCCGCTCGCTCCGAGTTGCCCCACACCACGCGCGCTCCCCCGGCCAGGGTGAGCGTGACGTCGTCCTCGGTGGCGGCGGTGACCGTGTCCAGCTGGCTGCGGATGCCCTCGGGAAGCGCTTGGATCACGGCGACGGCGGCCCCGAATCCGGCTCCGCTGGCTCCCCCGGCAGCGTCGATGACCGGGTAACCCTCCGCGCGCGCCTCGGCGCTGGTGATCACCACTCCGGCGGCGTCGACGAGGTCGAAGCCGGCAGCGGAGGCGAGGGTGGCGACGGGTTCGCGTTCGACGATCCGGACTACCAGGGTGTCCGGCGGCCGGCTCTCGGTGACGTAACTGCGGATCAGGCTGAACTCGCTCAGTTCCTGTTTCACGTCAGCAAAGTCGATCAACGGCAACGGGGTGCCCAGCTGGCCGTCGAGGGCCTGCACGATGTCGTCGGCGGGGATCCGAGCGGTGCCGGTCACCTCGATAGTGCGGAGGGCCATCAGCGGCGAGTAGACCCCGACGAGCACGAAGGCGACGAGGGCCACGGCGGTGCCGACGGCGGCGATCCAGAGATTGCGGCGACGGCGAGACCTGGACGTGAAACGGCGCACTTCGCTGCGCTCGTACTGCTTTCGGGCTCGCCGGGCGGCGCGGAGCCGCCTGCGAGCCGCGCGGGCGGTCAGCGGCACCTCCGAGGTGGCGAATGCACCCGACCGGTCGGTCGCGGCGGGGCGGGACTTCCGGGAAGCCCGGCGAGCCAGCAGTCCCGGGGTACGCGTCGGTGCCCCTTTTCCGGTCTTCGCCGGGACCGCATCGGTCGCCACGGCGCGCGGTGTGTCGACCGGTGCGTTGCCGGCCGAACCTGCCGCCTCCCGTGGGAGCGTGATCGGTTCCGTCGTGGCGTCGGGTTCGGAGCGCGCCGGAGCCGATGGGGCACGGACCGTCTGGGCACGGACCGCCTGGGCACGGTCCGCCTGGGCACGGTCCGCCTGGGCACGGTCGGCCTTCGCCCGCTCAGCCGCGGTGTCGGTGGCCGGGTCGGACTTCGGCGTGGCCGTCGCCGGGCGGGCGACCGGATGCGCGGCGCCGCGACCGGGTTCGCGCGATGAGGCCGGCCGGGGCGTCTGCGGTACGCCGGGAGGACGTTTCATGCGCGCGAGCCCTGGCCGAACGTCATCCGCGCTCCCCGGCGACGGGTTCGGCGAGGAACGATGCGGTGGCGCCCAGCGAGTCCAGCAGCTGGGGAACGATGCGGTAGACGTCACCACAGCCCAGGGTCACGACGAAGTCGCCGTCCCTGGCGATGGTGCCCAGGTAGTCCGCGGCATCCTGCCATTCGGGAATGAAGGCCACGCGGGACGGGTCGGTGAAGCGCTCGGACACCAGGGCGCCGGTCACGCCCGGCTCCGGGTCCTCCCTGGCGCCGTAGACGGCGAGCACGATGGACTCGTCGGCGTACTTCTCCAGGGTGTCGGCGAATTCCTGAGCGAACAGGCGGGTGCGGCTGTACAGGTGCGGCTGGTGGACGGCGATGATGCGGCCGGTTCCCACGACGGTGCGCGCGGCCGACAGGGCGGCGGCGACCTCGGTCGGGTGGTGGGCGTAGTCGTCGTACACGCTGACGCCACGCACGGTGCCGTGCAGCTCGAACCGGCGCTGGGTACCGCCGAATGCCGAGATCGCCTCGAGGGCGGCCGCCGGATCGAAGCCGAGCCCGACCAGGACGGCGAAGGCGCCGGCGGCGTTGATGGCGTTGTGCTTGCCGGGCACGCGCAGGGTGGCCGTGTAGTCGGCGCCCTCCCAGCTGACGGTGAACGTCACCGGCCCGTCGGTGGTGATCGAGTGCACCCGAACTGTCGCGTCCTCGGCCTCGCCGAACGTGACTATGCGCGGTCCGTCCAGGCGCCCGGTGACGCGCGCGGCGCCGGGGTCGTCGGAGGAGATCACGACGAGTTCGTTCGCGTTCTGGGCGAACTCGACGAACGCCGCCTCGAAGGCTTCGAGGGAGCCGTAGTGGTCGAGGTGGTCGGGGTCCACGTTGGTGATCAGGGCCACGCTGGTGTTGTACAGCAGGAACGAACCGTCGGATTCATCCGCCTCGACGACGAAGAGGTCGTCGGCGCCGCTACCGGCGCTGACGCCGAGGGATTCGATGACCCCGCCGTTGACGAAGTTCGGGTCCTGGTCCAGGCCGAGCAGTCCGGTGACGATCATGCCCGTGGACGTGGTCTTGCCGTGCGCGCCGGCCACGGACACCAGGCGGTGCGAGCGGATCAGCCAGGCCAGCGCCTGGGCGCGGTGCAGAACGGGCAGGCCGCGCTCGGAGGCGAGCACGTACTCGGGGTTGTCCTGCCAGAGGGCCCCGGTCACGACGAGGCTGTCGGCGTCGCCGACGTTGGCGGCGTCGTGGCCGATCGTGATCGTGGCACCGAGGGCGCGCAGCGCCTGGACGTTGTCGGAGTCGCGGGAGTCCGACCCGGTGACGGTGTGGCCGGCGGCCAGGAAGAGCCGGGCGATGCCGCTCATGCCCGAACCGCCGATGCCCACGAAGTGCACGGTGCCGAGGTCTTCGGGAACGATAAGGGTGAGGTCTGGCTTGATCACGGGAGCGTCTTTCTGGCTGGCGGAGCGCGGGTGGTGCAGCTGTTGCGGCTGGAACGGGGTGACGTCAACGTTACGCGGCGGCGGACTCGCCGTCGAATGGGCCGGGCGCCCCAGCGAGATCACACCTGCCCACCCAGGGGTTAACGCCTGGCGGTGCGGCGGCCCGCCTGGTCGATGAGTTCGATCATCCGAGCGGTGCCGTCCAGGACGCCGACGGACCGGGCGGCTTCCCCCATTCGCCAGATCGTGCCCGGATCGCTCAGCACCGGCAGCAGGTCCGATTCCACCCAGCTGGGCAGGAAGGCGGCGTCGTCGACGAGGATGCCGCCGCCGGCCTTCACGACATCAGCCGCGTTGAACCGCTGCTCGCCGTTGCCCACCGGGTACGGAACGTACACGGCGGGAATACCCAGGGCGCATAGTTCGCTCACGGTGGCCGCTCCGGCGCGGGACACGGCGGCGTCAGCCACCGACAGCGCCAGGTCCATCCGGTCGCAGTACGGCAGCATGCGGTAGCCGGCGATCGCCGGGTCGGTCACCTCGGCAGCAGTGCCCGTGATGTGCAGCACCTGCCAGCCGGTCGCGGTGATTTGCGCCGCGGCGTCCACCACGGTGCGGTTGATCCGCCGGGCGCCGAGGGATCCTCCGGTGACCAGCAGGGTGCGCCGCTCGGGGTCGAGGCCGAAGAACTCCTGCGCGGCGGGCTTCGCGGCGGAGCGGTCCAGGTCCACGATCTCCCGGCGGAGCGGCATGCCGACGAACGTGGCGTGCGGCAGCGCGGTGCCGGCGAATGCGACGCCGACGCTCCTGGACAGCCGGGCGCCGAGCCGGTTGGCGAGGCCGGGTTTGGCGTTGGCCTCGTGGATCGCGACCGGGACCCCGGCGCGACGGGCGGCCAGGTAGGCGGGGCTGGCGACGTAACCGCCGAAGCCGACGACCACGTCGACCTTGCGGCTGCGCAACAGAGCGGCCACGTCGTTGATGGCCCGGTTCATCCGGGGCAGGAACCTGAGCGCGGCCCGGTTCGGCCGCCGCGGGAACGGCAGCCGGGGCACGAGCAGCAACTCGTACCCGCGGGCGGGGACGAGCCTGGCTTCCAGGCCCTCCGCGGTACCGAGCACGAGCACCGTGGCCGTGGGATCGCGCAGTGTGAGCGCGTCGGCCACGGCGAGCAACGGATTGACGTGCCCGGCGGTGCCGCCGCCGGCCAGGAGGTACGTCGTCATCGGGTGGGTCCTCGTTTCGGGGTGGTGCGCTGCGGTGCGGTGCGCTGCGCTGCAGCCTGTGGTGCCGTGCGCGTCTGGGCCGCGCCGAACGGCGAAGGTCCCGCCGCGGCTGTGCCCGCCTGCGCGCGGCCGGCCGCGGCATCCTGCTGCCGATCGTGGTCGCTGCGGGCGAACGAGAGCACCACACCGATGGCCGCGAGGGTGGTGAGCAGCGCCGTACCGCCGGCGGAGATCAGCGGGAGCGGAACACCGAGCACGGGCAGCACCCCGAGCACAACACCGATGTTGACCAGCGCCTGGCCGATGATCCACACCATGACCGCCGAGGTCGTGACCTTGACCTGCATCGTGGATGCGCCGCGCAGGATGCGGATGAACGCGAACGCGAGCAGGACGAACATGAGCAGCACCACGATGGCGCCGATCAGGCCCAGCTCTTCGCCGATGATGGCGAAGATGTAGTCGTTGTCCGCCGCCGGCAGCCAGGACCACTTGGCCTTGGAGTTGCCCAGGCCCACGCCGAAGATTCCGCCGTTGGCCAGCGCCCAGGTGCCGTGCAGCGGTTGCCAGCAGGCCGCGGAGATCGGACCGCCCACGGTGTCGCAGGAGTCGACGGCGAAGCTGAGCAGCCGGGTGCGGCGGTTCTCGCTGGAGATGGCCAGCAGACCACCGGCGACCACGCCGGCGATCAGTGGCAGGGCAAGCATCCGCAGCCGCACGCCGGCGAAGAACATGGCGCCGAACAGGATACCGGCCATGATGATCACGGTTCCGAGGTCGCCACCGATCATGACGAGCAGCACCGCCCCGCCGCCGACGCCGAAGACCGGGATGTAGACGTGGCGCCAGTCGTGGAGCCTGTCTTTCTTCTGGTTCAGGATCACGCCCAGCCACACCACCAGGGCCACCTTGATGGCCTCGGAGGGCTGGAACTGCACTCCGGCGAAGTCCAGCCAGTTGGTGTTGCCGGCGACGGTGACACCCAGCGGGGTGAAGACCACCAGGCACTGGAAGAAACAGGCGATCAGGAGCGCCGGCCAGGCGATGCGCTTCCAGAACGTCACCGGCAGGCGGCTGATCACGAGCATCAGCGGGATGCCGATCAGCGCGAAGATGCCCTGCCGGAACAGGCCGCCGAAGAAGCCGGCGTTCTCGAGGTAGGAATCCACCGAGCTCGAGGAGAGCACCATGACCAGGCCGAAGACCACGAGGAACAGGGTGGTGCCCAGCAGCAGCAGGTAGTTGGTGGACTCGGCCCGGAAGACCTTGCCGAGGTTGACCCGGCTGAGCGCCACCCGGGCGGGGTTCATGGTGCTGCCGGTTTCAGTGCTGCCGGGCTCAGGCACCCGGGTACGAGGAGGAGTCGTCATCCGACCCACCTCCCAAATAATCGTGCACTGCCTGGGCGAATTTCGCCCCGCGTTCCGCGTAACTCGCGAACTGGTCCATGGATGCCGCAGCGGGCGCCAGGAGAACCACGTCACCGGCCTCGGCCAGGGCCGCGGCCAGGCTGACCGCGGTCGGCATGACCTCACCAGTGTCATCCGAGTCGATCTCGAACACGCGCAGGGCAGGGGCGTGTCGCTTAAATGACGCGAGGAGTTCGTTGCGGTCGACGCCGATCACGACGGCGCCGCGGAGCCGGCCGACATGCTTGGCGACCAGGGCGTCGATGTCCACGCCCTTGAGTAGTCCGCCGACAAGCCACACGACGGAGTCGAACGCCGCGAGGGAGGCATCCGCCGCGTGCGGGTTGGTGGCCTTGGAGTCGTCGACCCAGCTCACGCCGCCGGAGGTCGCCACGACCTCGATACGGTGGGCGTCGAGGTGGAAGGTCTTCAGGGCGGAGCGGATATCCGCCGGAGCGACATCGAATGAGCGGGCCAGGGCCGCGGCGGCCAGGACATTGGCGACGATATGCGGGGCCGCCAGGCCGGCGGCGGCGAGGTCGGGAACGGTGCTCAGCTCGATGGCGCTGTCGAACCGGTCCTCGAGGAAGGCTCGATCACAGAGGATGCCGTCCACGATTCCCAGGTCGCTGGGGCCGGGCACGCCGAGGCCGAATCCGATTGCCCGTGCGCCCTCCTGCACCTCGGCGTCTTCGACCATCCGCATAGTGGCGAGGTCCGCCTTGTTGTAGACACAGGCCACGGCGGTGTTGTTGTAGACCTTGGCCTTGGCTGCCCGATAGGCCTCGGCGGAACCGTGCCAGTCCAGGTGGTCGTCGGCGATGTTCAGGCACACGCTCGACCACGGTGCCAGAGCCCCCGGACCGCCCTCGGGCAGGTGGTGCAGCTGGTAGCTGGAGAGCTCAACGACGAGCACGTCCCAGCCCTGCGGGTCGCGGATGGCGTCGAGGACCGGCACGCCGATGTTGCCGCACGGCGCCACCCGGTGCCCGGCGGCGGCTAACATGGTGGCGGCCAGCTGCACGGTGGTGGTCTTGCCATTGGTGCCGGTCACGAGGATCCACGGAGCGGGAGCGCCGACCTTGTCGCGGAGGCGCCAGGCCAGTTCGATGTCACCCCAGACGGGGATCCCCTCGGCCGCGGCCCACTCGAGCAGGGCGTGGTCGGGGTGGAAGCCCGGAGACACGATGATGAGTTCCGCGCGGTGCGCGACCAGCTCGGCAGGCGCGGCATCGAGGTCCGCGGTGACCAGCGGGATGCCCAGCACATCGAGCAACCGGTCCCGGTCATCCGGAGCGCGCCCGGCCACGACGAGGACGTCGGCGCCGAGCTCGGCGAGGGTGTCGGCGGCAGCGAAACCGGTCATGCCGAGGCCGAGCACGGCCACCCGCAGGCCGGACCAGTCCGAGTGCCAGCTGGTGAGCCGGTCGAGCGGGTTCGGTGGGGTGCCGCCTGCCGGCTCGTCGTAGGAGTGGGCACCCACTAGCGGGTCAGCCATTCGAGGTAGAACGTTCCCACGCCGGCGGCGACGAGCAGCCCGCCGATGATCCAGAAGCGCACCACGACGGTCACCTCTGCCCAGCCCTTGAGTTCGAAGTGGTGGTGGATCGGGCTCATCAGGAAGATGCGCTTGCCCCGGGTCACCTTGAAGTACGCGCGCTGCACGATCACGGACCCGGCCTCGATCACGAACAGGCCGCCGATAAGCACGAGCAGCAGCTCGGTGCGGCTGAGGATGGCCAGTGCGGCCAGGGCTCCGCCGAGGCCGAGCGAGCCGGTGTCACCGAGGAAGATCTTGGCCGGCGAGGTGTTCCACCAGAGGAAGCCGATAAGCCCGCCGACGATGGCGGCGGCCACGATGGCCAGGTCGAACGAATCGGGCCCGCCGTAACACTTGTAGAGGTCGACCGCGGCGGATCCGCCGGTGTTGCAGGACTGGTTGGACTGCCAGAACCCGATGATGATGTACGAGCCGATCGCGAAGACCAGCGAGCCAGTGGCCAGGCCGTCGAGACCGTCGGTGACGTTGACCCCGTTGGAGGTCGCGGCGACGATCAGGCAGATCCAGACAAGAAAGGCTGCGATACCGACGAAGGTACCGAGTTTCATGAAGTCCAGTGGCAGGTCCCGGATGAACGAGATGTGGGTGGATGCCGGGGTCTGGCCGTTCTTGTCCGGGAACTGCAGCGCCATCCAGCCGAAGGCGCCGGCAACGACAACCTGCCCGGCGACCTTCTGCCAGCCGCCGAGACCCAGGCTGCGCTGGTTGCGGGTCTTGAGGTAGTCGTCGAGGAAGCCGACCAGGCCCAGCCCCACCATCATGAACAACACGAGCAGCGGCGACGCCGTCAGCGGCCGCTGTTGCAGAAGCATGGCAGTGAAGTAGCTGATCAGAACGCCGACGATGATGATGATGCCGCCCATGGTGGCGGTGCCGCGCTTGGCGTGGTGGCTTTTGGGACCGTCATCCCTGATGAATTGGCCCCAGCCGAGCTTATGGAACAGCCGGATGAACAGCGGGGTCAGCAGGAGCGTGAAGACGAGGGACATCGCTCCGGCCAGCAGGAGGGCTACCACGAGTACAACTTTCCCAGTCGGTCACCGAGGAATCGGAGTCCGGCTGAATTTGATGATTTGACGAGCACGGTGTCGCCGGGTTTCACGGTGTCGCGCAACAACTCGAAGGCCGCGTCGGGGGTTTCGACGTAAGCCGACTCCCCGTCCCACGAGCCCTCGTTGATGGTGCTGATGTGCATGCGGCGCGCGGCAGGACCGACGACGACGAGCTGGGAGATGTTGAGGCGGACCGCGAGGAGACCGATCCGGTCGTGTTCGTCGCCGGCCAGCTCCCCCAGTTCACTCATCTCACCGAGCACCGCGATGCTGCGGCCCGACGGCGTGCGGACCTGGGCGAGGGTCTTGAGGGCCGCGGTCATGGAATCCGGGCTGGCGTTGTAGGCGTCGTTGATCACCGTGATGTCGTCCCGCCCGCCCAGCACTTCCATGCGCCATCGTTCGGCGACGGTGACGGATTCGAGGGCGGCGACGATGTCGTCGATCGGCACGCCGAGTTCGTCCGCCGCCGCGGCGGCGGCCAGGGCGTTCATGACGTGGTGTTCGCCGAGCACCCGGAAGGAGACGGACCGGCTGTCACCACTCGGAAGGTGCAAGGTGAACGTGGTGCCGGTACGGCTGCCGTGGATGTTCGAGGCACGGACCGTTGCCCGGTCGCTCTCCCCGAACCAGACCACGCGGGCGGCGGTGAGCTCGGCCATGCCGGCGACCCGGTCATCGTCGGCGTTCAACACGGCGACGTCCTCCGGGCGCAGGCCGGTGACCATCTCGGATTTCGCGCGCACGGTCGCCTCGATGCCACCGAACCCGCCGGCGTGGGCGAGCCCCACCTTGAGCACGATGCCGATGTCCGGTCGGGCCATTCGGACGAGCCGGGCGATTTCGCCTTCGGCGCTCGCGCCCATCTCGGCCACGAGGAACCGGGTCTCGTCGGTGACCCCGAGCATGGTGAGCGGGGCGCCGACCTCGTTGTTGAAGGACGCCTTGGCGGCGACGGTCGGACCGACACGCTGAAGGATGGCGTGCAGCAGGTTCTTGGTGGTTGTCTTGCCGTTGGACCCGGTGATACCGATGATCTTGAGGCGGCCGGCGGCGCGAACCGTCGTGATCACGAACGTGGCCAGATCCCCGAGCGCGAGAACGGCATCCGCCACCACGATCTGGGCGACGGGGACGTCGAGGAGCCGCTCGACGACGAGGAGGGCGGCCCCATTGGCCACGGCAGCGGGTGCGAACAGGTGGCCGTCGGTCTCCTCGCCCGGCTTGGCGACGAAGATGTCCCCGGCGGTGACCTCGCGGGAGTCCGTGTGCACGGTTCCCCCGACGAGGCTCTCGGCGGAGAGCGCACCGTCGGCGGTGGCCAGGTGCAGCTCGCCGGTCACGGCGGTGGCGATGTCAGTCAGGCTGAGGGCGATCATTTACAGCCACCCCGCTTCCTGTAGTGCGGCGCGGGCGTCTTCACGCGCCGAGTATGGGATCTTCACTCCGGCAACTTCCTGGTAGTCCTCGTGGCCGGGCCCTGCATAGAGCACGACATCCCCCACCCCGGCGAGGGACAGCGCGCGGCGGAACGCCGTGGCCGGGTCGGGTACTTCATAGAGTTCGCCGGCTGGGGCGGCGATCTTGGCCGCGGCCATCAGCGTGGCCCTGATGAGGGCCGGGTCTTCGAAGCGGGGGTGGAAATCGGTGATCACAACGGCATCCGCGCCCTGGGCGGCGATGGCGCCCATGGCGGACCGTTTGGTCTTGTCACGGTCCCCGTCAGCACCGAACACCATGATGATGCGCCCGGTGGTCGACGCGCGGATCGCGGCAAGGGTGTTGAGGAACGCGTCGGGGCTGTGCCCGTAGTCGATGTAGACCAGTGGCCCGCGCTCCCCCGAAATCAGCTCGGCCCGGCCGGGGACGTAGGCCGTGATGCCGCCGTCCCTGGTGAGGACGTCGTCGATGGCGGCGAGGTCGTAGCCGGCCTCGACGAGCAGGACGATGGCCAGGGCGGCGTTGGCCGCCATGTACCAGCCGAGCAAGGGCACGCGGGTCCGCAGTCGGCGGCCGTCCGGGCCTTCGAGCAGGAATTCGGTGTATCGGGCGCCGGAGTCCAGGACGCTCATGTGCCAGTCGGCGACGACGGGGGCGGCGTCACCGGGCGGCACCGGGCCGAAGGACCGGTTCGCGAGGGTCGTCACCGGGATGGTGGCTTCCGCTGCGACCCGGCGACCCCATTCGGTGTCGACCGTGACCACGCCGCGCCGGGCCCGTTCCGGCTGGAAGAGATCCATTTTGGCCTGGAAGTAGGTTTCCATCGTGGTGTAGTCATCGAGGTGGTCGTGCGACAGGTTCGAGAAGCCGGCGACGTCGAATACCAGGCCGTCGACACGGTGGCGGCTGAGCGCCTGCGCCGAGACCTCGACCACGATGCCGCCCACATCTGCCTCGCGCATCCGGGCGAGCAGGGCGTGCAGTTCGGTCGCCTCGGGGGTGGTGAGAGAGCTCGTCACGGAAACAGCGCCGATCCGGCGTTCCGCGGTCGACGTGAGCCCGGCGGTGACGCCCAGCTGCGTGAGGATGGCGAAAAGCAGGTAGACGACGCTGGTCTTGCCGTTCGTGCCGGTCACGGCGAAGAGGGTGGCGGGGTTCAACTCGGAGTGATGGACCCACGCCGCCGCGGCACCCAGAACCGCCCGGACGTCGGGGGTCACGAGCACCGGCAGGCCGCAGTCCGCCGCGAGAAGCGCCCCGGCCTCGTCGGTGAGCACAGCGACAGCGCCGGCGTCGCGCGCTGCGGCGGTGTAGGAGGCGCCGTGGGCGAGGAGGCCGGGAACACCCACGAAGAGGTCGCCCGGTAACACACAGCGCGAGCTCAGACTGATGCCCGTGAGCTCCAGGTCGGTGGCGTCGCCGCGCACCTCAAGCTTCATTTCTTCGACCAGACCCGACAACGACCGCGGGATCGGATGCTGAGGGCGGAGAGCCGAGGGTGCCAGATCGGTCACGGGGCTCACTTTCTTACCAGGAACCGGAGAGATCAGGCGCGGCGGCGCCCGAGGGAACTGCCCGGTACTTTTTCAGCACCTGACTCATGACCTCTTGGAAGACCGGAGCGGACGCTGCTGACGAATTCATGTTAACAGGATCGGCCAGACTCACCGAAACGACGTATTGCGGATCGTCGGCGGGCGCGAAGCCCGACACCGACACGAGGTAACCCTTGGTGTACCCTCCGTTGCCGTCGGGCATCTGCGCGGTGCCGGTCTTGGCGGCGACCCGGTAGCCGGGAATGTTCCAGGTCTTGGCGAGCCAGCCCTCCTGGTAGACCATCTCGAGCATGTCGGCGGTGTCGCTGGCCGCGGAGGCCGACACCACCTGGGTGCCCTCTTCGGAGGGCGCGTTCGTGACGGTGCCGTCGGCGGCGCGGCAGCCCGTGACCAGCTGCACGGGCATCCGAACGCCGCCGTTGGCGATCGTCTGGTACACGCTGGAGACCTGCAGCGCCGTCGTGGTCAGGCCCTGACCGAACATGGTGGCGTATTGGGTCTGCGGGTCCCACTCGTCATACGGGTTCAGGATGCCGGGTTCCTCGGCCGGGAAGCCACTCTCGGTGACGCTGCCGATCCCGAACTTGGTCATGTAGTCGAAGCGCTGTTGGTCGGTGAGGAGTTCGCCGAGCTTCGACATACCGGTGTTCGACGAGTCGATGAGCACACCGGTGAGGGTGAGGCGCAGGTCGGGGTGGTTGGAGCTGTCGTTCACGTTCGCGCCGTTCTCCGGCAGGTAACGGTAGGGCGCGACCACCTGGGAATTCGGGGTGGCCAGGCCGGCGTCGAGGACCGACGCGGCGGTGAGGGCCTTGAAGGTGGAACCGGGTTCGTACGGGGCCGTGAAGGCGCGTGAGCCGCGGTCCTCGGCTTCGGTCAGGCTCACATCGTTGGGGTCCACGCTGGGATAGTCGGCGACCGCGACGAGTTTGCCCGTCTTGACCTCCTGCACGATGACGTTGCCCCAGGCCGCGCCGGTGGTCTGCGCCTGCTCGGCGAGGGCTTGCTGCACGAAGAACTGCAGGTCGGAGTCGATCGTGGTGACGACGTCGCTGCCGTCGACGGCGGCATCCGTGGTGACCGTGCTCTCGGGCAGCCGCACACCGTCGGCGCCGCGTTCGTAGGTCTCGGTGCCGTTGGCGCTGGCCAGGCAGGCGTCCTGGCCGAGTTCGAGCCCGGCCTGGGCGGCGCCCTCCGACGACACGAAACCGACCAGGTTTCCCGCCACGGCCCCGTTGGGGTAGACCCGGCTGGGATTTTTGGCGAAGGTCAGCCAGGGGATGTCGAGGTCGTAGATGGCTCGGAAAGCGTCCACATCGACCTGCTTGGACACGTAGGCGAAGTCGGAGTCGGGGTTGTCCGCCAGCGCGTCGGCGATGATCGCCTCGATCTGCCCACCGGTTTGACCCGTGATCGCACCGATCTCGGCCGCCGCTTCCGGCACCGTGACGGTGCTCTTGACGCCGGCCACCGTACGGGTGAACTGCTTGGCGTTCTTGGGCGAGAGTTGCACGTCGTAGCGCATCACCGTGCCGGCCAGGACGACACCGTTGGCGTCGAGGATCTCACCCCGCGAGCCGTAGACGGTGTTCTCCACCGACCGGTTGCCCAGCGAATCCGCGCTCAGGGTGTCTGCCCGCACCACCTGGATGTCGACCAGCCGGACGACGAACAGTCCGATGATGGCAACGAGTACCACGACTGTCGCCGCAACCCTGCGCTTGCTGGACATGTTTGTTTTCGCCACCTGGTAGACCTCCTGTAGGGGACTGTACCTGCGATTATCTGGTGGTCGGCGAAGGCAGGCCGTCGGTCGCCGCAACTGCCGCAGCTGCGGTTGTCGTTGCGGCTGTGCTTGCGGCAGTGCCGGTCGCAGTGGTCGCCGGGGCCGCGGCCGCGACGCTGGCGCCCGTTCCGCCGGCGGCCTGCTGGGTCACCAGGGGGGTCTCGGTCAGCAGGGAGTTGGGCACCAGGCTGGCTGCGCCGGCCTGGTCGCCGTCGGCCGAGGTCGGCGCGCCGAGAACGGCTCCGTCGGAGAGCCGGAGGTAGGCGGGGGTCGAGTTGCTCACCATACCGAGCGCTTCGGCGTTCGCGGCCAGGCTTTGCGGGGACGAGACCTTGATCAGGTCTTCGCTCACGCTGTCGGCGGTGCGCCCCAGTTCGACCTGGCTGGCGCGCAGCGCGGAAATCTCGTAGGCGCCCTGCGAGATTCCCACACTGAGCAGCAGCTGGGCCACAACGATGGCGCCGACGCAGGTCACGGCCGACACCGCGTAGACGACGCGCGGCCTGGCGTGCTTGCTGGGTGCGACGATCTCGATGTGGCGCTGTGCACCGGTGCGCTCCGCGATGTCGGGACGCAGTTCATGGGCATTGGGCACCCGGGCCAGGTTGTCGCTCATTCGGCTCTCCTCAGTCGTTGCGCGGCACGCAGGCGAACCGACGTTGCACGGGGGTTGATCGCTTTTTCGTCATCCGACGCCAATTCGGCGCCCCGGATGAGCAGGGTAAACAGCGGTTTGTGTTCGGGAAGCTCCACAGGGAGTCCCGCGGGGGCGCTGGAGGTCGACGCGGCGGCGAACATCCGCTTGACGATGCGGTCCTCGAGCGACTGGTAGGCCATCGAGACGATGCGGCCATCGACGGCGACGGCTTCCATGGCGTTGGGGATCGCGCGCTCGAGCACGGCAAGCTCCTGGTTGACCTCGATGCGCAGAGCCTGGAAGACCCGCTTGGCGGGGTGACCCATGCGCTGCACGGCGACCGGGGTGACCTTAGTGATGACCTCGACGAGCGGGGCGGACCGCACGAACGGGGTGCTCACCCGCGCTTCCACGATCGCCTTGGCGTATCGGCCGGCGAGCTTCTCCTCGCCATACTCCTGGAAGATGCGGCGCAGGTCACCTTCGCTGTACTCCGCGAGGATGCGTTCGGCCGTGAGCGGGGAGGTGCTGTCCATGCGCATGTCCAGGGGCGCGTCCTTGGAATAGGAGAAGCCGCGCTCGACCTGGTCGAGCTGCATGCTCGAGACGCCGAGGTCGAAGAGGACGCCCTGCACCTCGTCGATACCGAGTCCGGCGAGGGCGTCGAGGATGCCGTCGTACACCGTGTGCACCAGGTGGATGCGGTCGCGGAATGGTTTGAGTCGCTCTTCGGCCACGGCCAGCGCGTCGAGGTCGCGGTCCAGGCCCACCAGGGTGAGGCCGGGGAACCGGGTGAGCATGGCTTCGGCATGGCCGCCCATTCCGAGGGTGGCGTCGACGAGGACCGCGCCGGGCTTGTCGATGGCCGGGCCGAGCAGTTCGATGCTGCGCTCGAGCAGCACCGGCACGTGGATCTCGTTCAGCTGCGGCCGGTCGGCCGGGCTGGCGGCGGTGTCAGTGTTCATCTCGTCGTTCGTGTTGTTGTTGTTGTTCATAGCTACCGGGGCGGATCCTGCCGCCTGATCCCCATCCGTTGGCCTGGCACCGGGGAAGTGTGTCAGGAGCGAACGGCTGGGAGTCGGGCGCCAGGAGCTAGAAGAGTCCCGGAATCACCTCCTCCGTGATGTTGGCGAACGAGGCTTCCTGCTCAATGAGGTACGCATCCCAGACCTCGGTGTCCCAGATCTCGACCCGCGTGCCGACACCGATGACGGTGAGGTCGCGGCCGAGGCCCGCATACGCCCGAAGGTTGGCCGGAATGGTCACGCGGTTCTGCTTGTCGGGCGTTTCTGCGCTGGCTCCGGAAAGGAAAACACGGAAGAAGTCCCGGCCCTCCTTGCTGGTGATGGGCGCCTGCCGGATCTTTTCGTGCACCTCGTCGAAATCACGGGTGGTGAAGACGTACAAGCACCGTTCCTGGCCGCGAGTCATCACGATGCCGGTCGAGAGTTCCTCGCGGAACTTGGCCGGCAGAATGACGCGTCCTTTTTCGTCGAGCTTGGGGGCATAGGTCCCGAGGAACATTCATCACCCCTCTCTTCCGGCCAAGGTCAGGTGTTGCTCCACTTTACTCCACTATTAACCACCAAGTCAGGAAATTGCGGGATATTGGCGAGAAATAGTCCATTTATTCCCGGGATTACACGGAATCACGGGGTGGAGGAAAATCCCACGTTTTGAAGGGGTTCGGAGCGTTTTCGGGCACAAAAAAAGACCGACGCGGCGGTCGGTCCAGTGGGAGGTCGCAGGTGGAGGATGAGGGAGGGCCGAGGCGGCGCCCGATCCGATCGGCCGGGCCGCATCGCCGCCCGTTAAAACCGAATGCCCGCCAACCCGGGGATCTCCTCCGGGCGAGAGCACGGGGCAGCCGTAGGGGGCGGGCGGAGGTGGAACTGGTGTTACTGCTGGCCGTCCTGACGGCGGTCCCAGCGGTCGTTGAGCTTGTCCATGAAGCCCTGCTGGCTGCGAGCCTGCGCCGGGCGTCGGGCCTGGCCGCCCGAGGAGGGCTTGGCGGCCCGGGCGCCGCGGCCGGGGGTGATGGCCAGCAGGACCCCGCCGAACATGATGATGAATCCGATGACCCCGAGCCAGAGCTGCTGCACCGCAACCCCGGCAACAAGAGTTGCTATCCCAACGACACCCGCGAGCACCCCGAGAACGATGGAACGGTAGTTGGGGCGGAGACGCGTGCCCCCGACGCTCGCCACGAATTCGGCATCGTTGTGATAGAGACTGCGCTCCATCTCTTCGAGGAGTCGCTGCTCTTGTTCTGAAAGCGGCATCTCATTCCTCCAATTGGGGATCGAGCGGATTAGACCCTAATTCTAGTCCCGCCGAGATGGCTAGGCTAGGCAAGTGGCTCATAGCACCCGACTGGTCGATCTGGTTCATTCTCGCATCGACGAATTCATCAATACGCGTGAATCAATTGTGACGACCATCAGCCCTGACCTGACTGTGCTCGTTGAGTTCTCACGGCAGTTTCTCAGCGGCGGCAAGCGCTTCCGAGCGCAGTTCGCCCACCTCGGTTGGCGGAGCGTTCCGGCCCGGGCCTCCGGCCCCTCCTCCCCCGCTGCCGGCGTGGATTCCGCCGGCGCCGCAGACGGTCTGGCGGGCATCGTCTCGGCCGCCTCCGCGCTGGAGATCTTCCACGCGGCAGCGCTTGTTCACGACGACATCATCGACAATTCCGACACCCGTCGGGGCGCACCATCCGCCCATCGGCGCTTCGAGAGCCTCCACGGTGCGCAGGGCTGGGCCGGCCATCCCGGCGAGTTCGGCCAGGCCTCGGCGATCCTCCTCGGCGACCTGTTGCTGGGGTGGAGCGACGAACTGCTCGACGAGGGGCTGGACACCGCGGCCGACCGCGTCAGCGGCCGGCGCGCGCGCGCCGAATTCAATCGAATGCGCACCGAGGTGACGGCCGGGCAGTACCTGGACATCCTCGAGGAACAGGCCTGGATCACCCAGGCCGAGTCCGAACTGTTCGACCGCGCCGTGCGCGTCATCGTGTTCAAGTCGGCGAAGTACAGCGTGCAGGCCCCGCTCGTGATCGGCGCGGCCCTCGCCGGCGCCGACGACGTCCACCTCGACGCGCTGCGAGCTTTCGGTTTGCCGCTCGGCATCGCCTACCAGCTGCGGGACGACCTGCTCGGGGTGTTCGGGGATGCGGCCGTCACCGGCAAGCCGAGCGGTGACGACCTTCGGGAGGGCAAGCGCACGGTGTTGATCGCGCTGGCCCGCCAGCGGCTGGAGCACGCCGACCTCTCCACCGTGGACAGGCTGCTCGGTCGCCCCGATCTGTCGCCGGAGCAGATCGGCGTGCTGCAGCGGATCATCACCGCAAGCGGCGCCGTCGACAGGGTCGAGACCCTGATCCAGACGAACGTCGCGGAAGCGTTGGCGGTGCTGGACGGATCGCCCGTCGAGGGCGCCGTTGCCGAGGAGCTCACCGAGTTCGCCGGCACGGTCACGCGGCGCGTGTACTGACCCTCAGGCGAGGGCCTGCGCGACGCGACGCACCTCGGCTTTGCGGCCGGCGAGCAGGGCGTCGATGGGCGGCACCCCCAGGCTGTCGTCCACCTCGAGCAACCACTCCATGGCCTGCTCGTCGGTGAAGCCGTCGTCGGAGAGCACGATCAGGGTGCCGCGCAGTTCGCTGACGGGCGAGCCGTCGCGAATGAAGGAGGCGGGGACGCTCAGCCGACCGTCGCGGCGGACCGCGAGGAGGTGCTTGTCCTCGATGAGCTGGCGTACCCGGCTCTGGCTGATGCCCAGCGCCTCGACGAGGTCGGGGATCGCGAGCCAGACGGGGCCGGCGGCGGTCAGGTCGCCCGCGATCGGCTCGGCGCTGGGGACGGTAGAGGGAACGGAATGCGTTTGTGCAGAAGACGAATCGGTCACCCGACAAGCCTCCCACGATTGGCCAGCCACGACAAACCCCCCGCGAGCTCGTTAACTGGCAGATTGTGCCGGGAATCCGGGCAAATCGCGCCGCTATCGGCCGGTCCTGCCGCGTGGTTAATTGACTCGGCATATGTTCTGTGTCAGCGTTGAGTCGGTATCAACTATGAAGAGGGTGTGGAATGTCGGTTAGAGCCAGCAAGATCGAAACGAGGACGGCCCCGGCCGACTCCCCTGTCGAGACGTCCGGTTCGCCCGCCGAGCCCGCTCGGCACCGTCCGACCCCCACTGGAGTCCGGCGCTCGCTGGGCGCCGTCGCGAGCATCCCGCTCGTCGTTGTCAGCACGATCGCCATCGTGCTGAACCTGGCCTCACCCGCCCAGGCCCAGGCGGCGTTGAAGAAGCCACTGAAGTCCCGCACGAATCTGCCCTCCGCCGCCGTCAAGCCGGTCCAATCGGTCCAGCCCGCCACGGCGGTCGCGGCCGTCTCCGCGCCGACCCAGTACACGGTTGTCGACGGCGACACCGTCAGCGCCATCGCCGGCCGCTTCGGCCTGTCCACCGCATCGGTCCTTGCCCTCAACGGGCTCGGCTGGTCCGCCGTGATCTTCCCCGGCCAGGTGCTCACCCTCTCGACCAGCGAGGTCGCCGCTGCCCCCGCACCCGCCGCCGTCTCGGCGGAGATCACCCGGTACACCATCCAGTCCGGCGACACCCTCAGTGGCATCGCCGCCGCCCACGGAGTGCCGACCGAGTCGGTCTTCAGCGCGAACGGTCTCGGCCAGAACAGCATCATCTTCCCCGGCCAGGTCATCGTCCTGCCCGGAGGGAGCGCCGCCACGGCCGCCGTCTCCAGCGTCGCGTCCGTCACGGTCACCGCCGTGATCAACCCGTCCGCCACCGGCAGCCACACCGTCGTCTCCGGCGACACCGTCGACAAGATCGCCGGCGATGCCGGCGTCTCCGTCCAGTCGGTCCTCGAGGCCAACGGACTCGGCTGGTCGAGCGTCATCTTCCCCGGCCAGGTCATCTCCATCCCCGGCACCGCCGCCGCCCCCGTGCTGCAGGCCAGCCCCGCGGTCCTGGTCACCCCCACTCCGGTCGCCACCACCGACGCCGTGACCCCCCTGACGAGCGAGATGGCCGAGAACGCCCGCCTCATCATCTCCGTCGGGCGCGAAGCCGGCGCAAGCGACGCCGCCCTCGTCGTCGCCCTCGCCGCCGCCGCCCAGGAATCGGGCCTGCGAAACATCGACCACGGCGACCGCGACTCCCTCGGCCTTTTCCAGCAGCGCCCGAGCTCCGGCTGGGGCACTCAGGAGCAGGTCATGGATGCCGACCGCGCCGTCCGCGCGTTCTTCGGCGGACCGGTCAACCCCAACCGCGGCATCACCCGCGGGCTACTGGACATCAGCGGCTGGGAGAGCATGTCGGTCACCCAGGCCGCCCAGGCCGTGCAGATCTCCGCTCACCCGGACCTGTACGCCAACTGGGAAGCATCCGCGCGGGGCTGGCTCGCCGAACTCGGCTGAATCCCGGCATCCGCCGCACAGTGACCGAATCGTTGCCCGCCGCGCTGCGCTCCCTCCAGAGGAACCCCCGAGTTTTCCGTAGACTCGACGGGTGACCGACAGCCCTCTTGACCCCATGATCGGCCGTCTCATCGACGGCCGCTATCAGGTGCGCTCCCGGATCGCCCGCGGCGGTATGGCTACGGTGTACCTCGCCACAGATCTGCGCCTCGAGCGCCGAGTGGCGATCAAGATCATGCACGGCCACCTGGCCGACGACAACGCCTTCCGCAGCCGCTTCATCCAGGAGGCCCGTTCGGCGGCGCGCCTGGCCCACCCCAACGTGGTGAACGTCTTCGACCAGGGCCAGGATGCCGATATCGCCTACCTGGTGATGGAGCACCTGCCCGGCATCACGCTGCGCGACCTGCTCAAGGACTACGGCCGGCTCACGCCGGAGCAGACCATGGATATCCTCGAGGCCGTGCTGTCGGGCCTCGCCGCCGCCCACAAGGCCGGCATCGTGCACCGGGATGTCAAGCCGGAGAACGTGCTCCTCGCCGACGACGGTCGCATCAAGATCGGCGACTTCGGGCTGGCCCGCGCCGTGAACAACAACACCGCCACCGGCCAGGCGCTCCTGGGCACGGTCGCCTACCTCTCCCCCGAACTCGTCACCCGCGGCATCGCGGATGCCCGCAGTGATATCTACGCGCTGGGCATCATGACCTACGAGATGCTCACCGGTGAGCAGCCGTACGTCGGCGAGGCGCCCATGCAGGTGGCCTACCAGCACGCCAACGACACCGTGCCGATGCCCAGCCTCGTGGCGCCCGGTGTGCCCGTCGAGCTCGACGAGCTCGTGACCTGGGCCACGGCCCGCGACCCGGAGGAACGCCCGCGCGACGCCCGTGTCATGCTGGACCAGCTGCTCGAGGTGGAGAAGCAGGTTCGACCGGGGGCCGAGACGGTGATGCAGACGACCATGGTGCTCCCGCGCACCCTCAGCTCCTCCGCCGACGCCGAAACCCAGATCATGGGCCGGGGTCCGCTGGTCGCCGCCGGCACCAGCACGACCACAGCCCTCGCCCCGCCGCCGGTGGACGAACCCGATGACGACCCGGTGACCCAGCTGGCCGTAACAGCGAAGAAGCGTCGCCGGCGCGGCTCCTGGCTGTTCCTGGTCATCCTGCTTCTCGCCGCCCTGGCCGGCACCGCCGGCTGGTACTTCGGCGCCGGCCCCGGCGCGCAGGTTACCGTACCCGCGTTGGTCTCCTCGACCCCGGAGGACGCCACCGCGCAGCTCGAGGAACTCGGCCTGGTGGCCGAGCGCGGAACCGTCTACAGCACCGAGATCGAAGCGGGCCTGGTGGCCGGGACCGATCCGGGGAACGGCAGCCGGGTTGCCAAGGGCAGCACGGTGACCCTCAACGTGTCAGAAGGACCGCAGCCGATCGTGCTCCCCGCCCTCCGGGGGCTCGACGAGGAAGCCGCCATCTCGGCCATCAACGACTCTCTCGCCGTACCCGGCACCGTGGACAAGATGTTCAACGCCGAGTTCGACGACGGCATCGTCTTCTACGCGGCCCGCGCCAGTGACGGAGCCGACGTGTCCGAGGGCGGCGACGCATTCGAGGGCAGCACCATCAACTATGTGGTGTCCTTGGGCGACGTCATCGACGTGGCGGGCGAGTCGCTCGACGACGCCATCGATATCCTCGCCGGTCAGGGCCTCGTCGGCCAGTCGGGCGAGGAACGGTACAGCGAGACCGTGCCCGAGGGCGACGTCATCTCCGCGGCGCCCGGCGCCGCCGGGCCCATTCGGGCGGGCTCCCCCATCACCCTCACCGTCTCCCGCGGCCCGGAACCGGTCGTGGTTCCCAACGTCGTCGGCGTGGGCTGGTCAGAGGCCAAGGAGACGCTGTCCAACCTCGGCTTCAAGCTGAGCTACAACCCCGGCGCCGACGCCATCGCGGCGCTCCTGAGCGTCGAGTCGACGGATCCTGCGGCGGGTTCGTCCCTCCCCAAGGGCAGCACGATCACCCTGAAGCCCACCAACCCTTTCGGCTGAGGTCCCGCCGCCCTCGCTGCGCCTCTAGTGGCCGACCGCGCCCGCTACACGGAAGTTGTCAACCTGCCTGAGACAACAGGCGGGTGTTGATTCCGGTTTTTTGTGAGTGTTGTGGTGCGGTGGGCCGTTTCTGAAGCGCTCGGGGTGTGCGGCCCAGTATTGGTCGAGGCGCTCTTGGCGGCGCTGGCGGATGTGGTTGGCGGTGCCGTCGTGAACGGATGCGGGGTGTGCCGGCCGAGTCCGCTGTGGCGGTGCTCGGTGGCGTATGCGTGCAGAAAGTCCTGGGTCCACTGGCGGGCGTGGTCGATGCTGTTGAACCAGTCGGGGCAGGCGGGGTCGTATTTGATGGTCTTGAAGAGGGATTCAGAGAACGGGTTGTCGTCGCTGACGCGGGGCCGGGAGTAGGACATCAGCGCGCCGGCGGTGGTGAGGGCGTTGACGAGGTCGTGGGCGCGCATGACGGCCCCGTTGTCGGAGTGCAGGACCCGGGGGGGCGCCGTGGGTGGTGATCGCGTCGGTGAACAATGTCACGGCGCGGTCTTTGGACTCGGCGTATTCGATGCACCAGGCCACCGGGTAACGGGAGAACACATCAATGGCCAGATACAGGTAGTACCGGTCTGCCCGGGTGGGGCCGCGTAGTTCGGTAATGTCCCAGGACCACAACTCACCAACCCCGGTCGTTGCAACGGCAGGGGTACGAGACGTGCTGAACCCGTGTGAGCGGGTTCGGCGTTGGTCGCCGACGAGGCGCTCTGCCGTCGCGATCCGGTAAAAGGTGCGCTGGGAACACACCACCTCGCCAGCGTCAAAGGCGCGCCAATACGTTTTGAACGACGGACTTATCCGCATATTTCTCGTCAATGAGGACATCGATCACTTGGGATCGTTCGTCCGCGTCTAGCGCCGCGGGCTGCTTTCGTTCAGCCTGTCGCAGTGGCTGAGCCACCGGCTTGTAGTGCCGGTAACCCCGGCTGCGCCGGTAATACGTCGACCGGGCCAACCCCACGATCGAGCAGCTGATGATGACGGGAACCCCCACAGCTTCTAGGGCGGCCACCGTCTCGGTCA
>NZ_JAODBG010000063.1 GCF_025463825.1 Cryobacterium sp. | reverse complement strand
CCATCGTCGCCGCCGCGGCCGGGCAGCTGGCGGACCGGGTGCGCCGGGCGGGCGGCACCGTCGTGGCGACCGGTGGCTGCTTCGACCTGCTGCATGCCGGTCACGCCCGCACCCTCGCCGCCGCCCGGCGACTGGGCGATTGCCTGATCGTGTGCCTCAACTCCGACGAGTCCGTCCGCCGGCTGAAGGGCCGGCACCGACCGATCCTCGCCCAACAGGATCGCATCGACCTGCTCCTGGCCCTTGAGTGCGTCGACGCTGTGCAGGTCTTCGACGAGGACACGCCGGAGAACGCGCTTTGCGGCATCCGCCCCCACCTCTGGGTGAAGGGCGGCGACTACACCGGCGACAGCCTGCCGGAGGCCGCTCTGGTGCGCAGCTGGGGCGGTCAGAGCGTGACCGTGCCGTACTACCCGGCCCGCTCCACGACGCTGCTGGCCGGCGCGCTCGCCCGGGTCGGCTGAGCCCGCCGGAACACCACCAGGAAAGCCCACATCACCACCAACCCTGAGGAGAAGCCATGACTGAACCGTTCCCCCGCCCCGGCCGAGTGCTCGTCACCGGCGGCGCATCCGGCCTGGGCGCCGCCGTGGTGGAGGCGGTGCTCGAGGCCGGCGGCCGGCCCGCAGTGCTTGACCGGGACCCGGTGGCGGACGTCAGGATCAGTTCCTACTCGGTCGACGTTTCCGACCGCGTCGCCGTCGCCGCGGCCGTGCAGCAGGCCGCCGAGGCCCTGGGCGGGCTCGACGCCGTGGTCACCGCCGCCGGGATCGACCGGTGCGGCCGCCTCGACCAGGTGGAAGCGGCTGAATGGGACCGCGTGATCATGGTGAATCTGCTCGGTACCGCGAACGTCGTGCGGGCCGCTCTTCCACATCTGCTGCAGACACACGGTCGGGTGGTGACGGTGGCCTCGTCGCTCGGCTTGCGCGCTGTCTCGGATGCGACCGCCTACTGCGCCTCCAAATTCGGTGTGATCGGCTTCACCCGGGCGCTGGCGGCGGAGACGCGCGGGCAAATCGGGGTGACGACGTTGATCCCCGCCGGGATGCGCACCCGGTTCTTCGACGACCGCGACGAGAAGTATCGGCCGCACGACGATTCCCGGTTGAACGACCCGGCGCGGGTCGCCGCCGCCATCGGCTTTGTGCTCGGCCAGCCGACGGGCTGCGAAGTGCGCGAACTGGTCATCGCCCACGAGGAGGACGACTCCTGGCCCTGAGCTCGACGGCGGCGAGGTCACGCAGGTCGGCTAGCACCGGCCCCACCGGGATGGCGGCGACGACCGAGTCGTCGTGCTCGCAACGTACGGTGCCGCTGAAATCCGCCCCGCACCGGCGGCACGCCATGGTCCAGGACACGTGCACCCGGTGTCGAGCCCGGCTGAGTGGACCCGCGTTGAGCAGGTTGCCGATCCAGTACAGGCTCACGGTGGCCGTGCCGACGGCCTGGGCCAGGTGCCGCGGACCGCTGTCATTGGCGACGAGCACGTCGGCGGCGGCCAACACGCCGACGAGTCCCGAAAGATCCAGCGCCCCCGCGAGCGACACCGGTCGGTTTCCGGCGTCCTGGTCCGCGCCGGCGGCAGCCACCAGCTCGTCGGCAAGGTCGTGTTCGGACTCGTCGCCGAGAACGATGACTCTCGCGCCGTCGCCGAGCGCGGCCCGGGCGACCTGGACGAAGCGGTCGAGGGGCCAGCGGCGCCGTGGGTCGGTGGCCCCGGGGTGGATGGCCACGAGCGAACCGGTCCCCGGCGGCACCAGGGCCGAGGCCGCCCGCCGTTCCGTCGCGGTCACCGGCAGCGCAGATTCGAGGGTGACCGGGGCTGCCCCGGCGAGGGCAACCACCTCCAGGGCCCGAAAGAGCTCGTGCTGGGTCTGCACGTACGGCAGGCTCCGCTCCAGCGCCGGAGCGTCATCGGTGGCCATGCCCACCGTGTGCCGGGCGCCCAATCCGAGTACGAACGGATTGGCGTGGCGGCCACCGCCGTGCAGCTGCACCGCCAGGTCGAAGCTGTGCTCCCGGAGTCGGTGCAGGAAGTGGAGGTAGGCAACGGGGTCTTCGGTTCCGGCCCGCAGGCCGCGCCCGACGGGCAGCTCCTCCACCAGGGCGACGGGACCCGGCCGCCCGGCCAGTAACCGGCGGTGCGCTGGCGCGCCGATCAGGGTCATCCGCGCCCGGGGATAGGCGGCGGCGAGGGCGGCCAGGGCCGGCAGGGCGACGACCAGGTCGCCCAAGCCCCCCGCACGCAACACCGCAATCCGGTGTACTCCCGCGAATCGGGTCGCGGGAACACCGAGGGCGGCGGTGCTCCCCGCGTCGACCATCACAGCCTCCTCGTAGCGGACCGGCCCACGTGACGTGGCCGCCTCGCCTCTTCCTCTGCAGTGCCCCGGAAATCCAGCGCCGAAACCCCACGTGTGCCCGCTGCCGGAAGTGGGTACGGGATCGGCAGGCTTCTATCTCGCCGACGGCCCACGGAAGACAGCACGGAGGACAGGGTGACGAACAACGCTGCACACGGCCCGGGCGCCGGGCCTCCCAACGGTACCGACGCGGGCGGTATCGGCCGCACGGATGCCGCCTCCGGCACCGAGTCCGGCCAGCTGCGCCCCGAGCTGCCCGCCGACCTGCGGGTCGCCGCCCCCGCGGTGACCGTGATCGGCGACCTCCTGCTCGACGTCTGGTGGATCGGCACCAGCGATCGCTTGTGCCGGGAGGCCCCTGCGCCCGTCGTCGACCTCACCTCCCGGACGCTGCGCCCCGGTGGCGCGGCCAACACAGCGATGAACCTCGCCGCCCTCGGCGCACGGGTGCGCGTGGTCGGCCTGGTCGGCGAAGACGAGGCTGGGCGGGTCCTGTGCGACACGCTGCGGAGCGCCGGCATCGATGTGACCGGCCTGATCGTTCACCCCGCCGTGACAACGACCACCAAGACCCGCGTCGTCAGCGGCGGCCAGATGCTGGTGCGGGTCGACGACCGCCACCGTGGACCGCTCCCGTCCGACGCGCGTCGCGCCGTGCTCACCGCCGCAGGACGCGCACGGGTCGCGTCGGCGGCCGACGTGTTCGCTGACTACGGTTCGGGACTGTTCGACGACGACGGCATCCGCGAACTGGCCGCCCAGGAGCCGGTCGCTCCGTTGACCGTGGTCGACGCACACACTCCGCAGCGCTGGGCCGGGCTGGCTCCGCACATTGTCGCGCCCAACGCCGCCGAGGCTGCGGGAGCCCTTGGCCTGGCTGGCTCGCCGGGCGCACACCGCCCGGAATTCTTCATCCAGCACGCCGACGAGCTGCGGGCCAGCACCGGAGCCCAGGTGGTCGCCGTCACCCTGGACGTGGACGGCTCTGTCCTGCTTGGCCCCGACGGCTTCGTGCATCGCACGCGCACGTCGCCCGCGCCGGAGCAGAACGCGTCCGGCTGTGGTGACACGTATGTCGCCGTGCTGACCATGGGGCGGTGCGCGGGGTTGCCATGGGCGGTGAGCGTCGGGCTCGCCCAGGCGGCCGCTGACGTGGTGGTACGGCGACCGGGAACCGCCGTGTGCTCAACGGCCGATTTGGTGCACGCGCTGGGCGGCCCCAGCGAGAATGTGCTCGAGCCCGCGGTCCTGGGCGCCCGGCTTCGGGCCGAACGGGATGCCGGCCGGCGCATCGTGTTCACCAACGGTTGCTTCGACGTGCTGCACCGCGGCCACGTCGCCTCCCTCAGGCAGGCCCGCCGGCTCGGCGACCTGCTGGTGGTCGCGATCAACGGCGACGACTCCACCAGGCGGCTCAAGGGACCTGGGCGGCCCGTGAACCCGGCAGCCGACCGGGCGGCGCTCGTGGGCGCGCTGAGCTGCGTCGACTACGTGGTCGTCTTCGACACCGACACACCCATTTGGTTGATCGAGGAATTGCGACCGGATGTCTACGCGAAGGGCGGCGACTACACCGCCGACATGCTCGCAGAGGCCGCCGTGGTTCGTTCGGCCGGCGGTGAGGTGCGAATCCTGGACTACGTCCCCACGCTGTCCAGCACCGCGATCGTCAACCGGATCCTCGGCTCCGCCGATCTGCGCCGCGCGGCTGCGGTGGCCAGGAGGTGACCTCCCGCCGCTGGTCGGGCGACTGGGCGCTGCCGCCGGAGCGGCCCACCGATCACCTCGAGGTGCTGATTCCCACGATCGACCGGGCGGCGGAGCTCGCCGTGACCCTCGCCGGGCTGGCCGGACAGGACGACCCGCCGTTTCGGGTGACAGTCAGCGACCAGTCGGCCACCAGCACCGAGGAGCATCCAGCGGTGGCCGCCATGCTGCGGGTATTGCGCGCCCAGGGGCGTCTGGTGCGCTATCTGGTGCACCTGCCGAAGCGGGGCCTGGCCGAGCACCGGCAATTCCTGCTGGACCAGTCGGTCGCCGACAGGGTGCTCTTCCTCGACGACGATGTGTGGCTGGAACCCGGCATGCTGACCAGGCTGTGCAGCGCGCTGGATGCCCTGGACTGCGGGTTCGTCGGCGCGGCCGTTCAGGGCCTGTCATTCCTGCACGATGACCGGCCGGCCGAACGGGCGCCGTTCGAGACCTGGGATCTTCCGGTGCTGCCCGAAGTACTGCGCAGGGACGCTCCGCAGGTCACCAGGATGACCCTGCACAATGCCGCCAATCTCACGCACCTGGCCGGCGAGCTGCACCTGGCCACGAACAGTTGGCTGGCGTACAAGATCGCCTGGGTCGGCGGTTGTGTGCTGTACCAGCGGCAGGCCCTCGTGGCGTGCGGCGGATTCGACTTTTGGACCAGCCTGCCGCCGGTGCACGTGGGCGAAGACGTGGCGGCGCAGTGGCGGGTGATGGAGCGCTTCGGCGGTGCAGGGGTGCTGCCCAGTGGAGCCGTGCACCTCGAAGCTCCCACCACGGTGCCTGACCGCACGACGGAGGCCGGGGATGTCGTCTTCGGGCGGAGCCGGGGGCATGACCCGGCTGCGCCGGTGGGCGCTGCACCCGACGGCGGCGCCACGGCGCCCTCCCCCTGAGCCGCGCCCTGTTCACTTCGCACGCGCAGTCCGCGAAGGCACGGGCGAAGATTGCCCCACCGCGGCGGTTGCCGCGGCTGCGGAGACACGTAGCCTTGGGGCATGCCTAAGTTCACCGCCGTCTCCGTGACCGACGCCGGCTCGATCACACTGCTCACGCAGTACTTCAGCGATCGTGCCTCCACGTTCCCGAACGCCGGAGGCTACCGCACGACCTTCCCCACCGCCGAGCAGTTCGTGCCTCCGCGCGGCCAGTTCCTGCTCGTGAGCGAGCAGGCCAGCCCGCGCACCTTCGTGGGCTGCGGCGGCATCCGGCGCATCGACGACGGCGCCGATGGAGCGGTGCGGTTCGAGGCGAAGCACCTGTGGCTGCAGCCGCACGTGCGCGGTCGCGGCTGGGGCACGCTGTTGCTCGCCGAGCTCGAGAAGCGGGCGAGGGAATTCGGTGCCACGGAGATGGTGCTCGACACGAACTCGAGCCTCGAGGCCGCCGGGGCGCTCTACCAGCGGTCCGGGTACGAGGATGTGCCGCCCTACAACGACAACCCCAACGCCACAAACTGGTATCGCAAGAAACTGGCTTAGCCCGCGGAATTCCGGCCGCCGCACCGGGTGAACTCGAAAATCGCAGGAGTTGTGCGCCGGGCCACGTGCCGGAGCGGCCGACCCGGCCCACGGATGCGGAGAGCTGGCTATCCTCACAGCAGACGGTGCTGACGAGCGCCGGAGGAGGGCGGACCTGTGACTCTGACTCGTGAGACGTTGACCGGGTTCCTCACGGCTTTCAATGCGCATGACCTGAACGCGATTATGGGGTATTTCGCCGACGACTGCGTCTTCTACCTGCCCCGGGGCGCCACGCCCAGGGGCAACCGGTACGAGGGCAAGGCGGACGTGCGAGCGGGGCTGGCCCAGCGCTTCGCCGGCACCCCGGATGTGCACTACGGCGACGACCAGCACTGGGTGTGCGGGAACGGCTTCGGTGTCTCCGAGTGGACCTTGACCGGCACGATGCTCTCCGGCCGGCAGATCGAGGTGCGCGGCGTCGACCTGCTCGAATTCGACGAGGAGGGAAAGATCCGCCGGAAGGATTCTTTCTGGAAAATCCTCGACTGACGCGCCCACCGGCACCGACGGCTTCCTAGAACAGGAGCGGGTCCGGGAGGCCGGTACGCAACTCGACAGGCAGGTGACCGAGGTCGTTGTGGGTGACGAGCGACCACGGCCGGCCGGGCTTCTGTTGCAGCACGGTGAGGCCGCAATTGGCCTGGTTGATGCTGATCCAGCGCCAGTCCGGGGCACCGAGCACCTCACGAACGAACCAGCCGATCACGAAGTTGTGGGTGATCAGCAGGTCGTGCCGGGGGCCGCGTTGCGGGTGCAGGAACTCCGCGGCGGCGTCCTCCATCTGGGCGCGACCGGCTTCGATCTGCGCGTCGCTGACCGAGTTGAAGAACGGCGTATACGACTTGGGCAACTCCGGGGCGCGTCCGCTGGGGATGCAATCGAACAGCAGCGGCGACGCCACCGGGGTCAGGGACGGCAGCCGTTCGGCGATGATCGCGGCGGTCTCGGCGGCGCGCTGCAGGGGTGACGTCCACGCCCCGGTGAAGGGGACCCCGCCGAGGCGCTCGGCGATGAGGTGCGCCTGCCGTTTGCCCCGCGGCGACAGCGGGCCATCCGGGAGGCCGTACTCGGCGTCCTGCTGCTCGCCGTGTCGAACGAGGTAGAGGTACTGGGGCATCGTCGCCCTTTCGGTTGCTGTCGGTGAAACGTCGTGCCGGGTTGGAAGAGGAGGCTGCCGCGCTAGTTCAGCGGGACGGCAACGGGAGCGCTCGGCGCAGCGGAGCGCGGCACGATGCCGTCGAACGCGGACTCGTCGAGCGCACCGACGGCCGCGATGGAGAACGGCCGGGACACCATGTCCGCGGCGAGCTGCTGCACGTCGTCAGCGGTCACCAGTGCCAGGCGCCGCAGGGCCTCGTCGAGGTCGACGAATTCGCCCAGGGTTATCTCGGAGCGGCCGAGCCGGGACATCCGGGTGTCCGAGTCTTCCAGGGCCAGGGCGGATGCGCCGGAGAGCTGACCCGACGCCCGCGCCATCTCATCGGCGCTCACCCCGTGGTCGGCGAGCCGGTGCAGTTCGTCGAGCATGATCTCGGCGACCTGGCCGGCCTTGGCGGGCGTGCACCCGGCGTACATGCCGAAGATACCCGCATCCGAATAGCCGGGCGCGAAGGAGTACACCGAGTACGCCAAGCCACGCTTCTCGCGCACCTCCTGGAACAGGCGCGACGACATGCCGCCGCCGAAGATGGAGGTGAGCACGTTCATCGCCACGCGGCGGTCGTCGGCGGCGACGAGGCCCGGCACGCCGATGAGCAGGTTCGCCTGTTCGAGCGGACGGCGCACCACGGTGACGGGCTGACCCTGACTGATGACCGCGGCCGCACCGGAACGGCGACCGACGGGGGCGGCCGGCTCGCTCAGGTCCCAACCGGCCTGCATCAGCGACCGGGTGACCGCGGCTACGAGCACGTCGTGGTCGACGGCGCCGGCGACGGTGACGACCAGGTCCTGCGGGCGGTAGTTCGCCCGGTAGTGTTCCCAGACCGCGTCGCGGCTGGCGGCGCGGATGGTGCCCGGGCTGCCACCGATCGGCCGGCCGAGCGGATGCGCGCCCATGACCGCCTGGAAGAACCGTTCATTGGCGACGTCGGCCGGGTCGTCATCGGCCATCGCGAGTTCCTCGAGGATGACGCCGCGCTCGGTCTCGAATTCGGCCGGGTCGAGCAGGGACGAGGTGATCATGTCGGTGAGCACCTCGACGGCCATCTGCAGGTCGCGATCCTGCACCTTGGCGTAGTAGCAGGTGTATTCCTTGGCGGTCATCGCGTTGTGCTCGCCGCCGACGGCGTCGAACGCGATGGCGATGTCCAGGGCCGTGCGCTGCTTGGTGCCCTTGAACAGGAGGTGTTCGAGGAAGTGCGTGGAGCCGAAGTGGCCGGACTGTTCGTCGCGGGAGCCGACGGCCACCCAGTAGCCGATGGTGAGGCTGCGGCTGCCCGGCACCTGCTCGGTGACGATGCGCACGCCGCTCGGAAGGACGGTTCGTCGCACGAGGGACTGCCCAGCAGCCCGAAACGATAGTTCGGTCAGGTCAAGGGGAAATTCAACGGCACCGTTCATATCCCTTCCACCTTACGACACCCGACGAGCCGATCCCGCAGCCCTCGCCCCGGGCCCGGTCCGGCCGCGGTCGGTGCCCTGTTGCGCGAACGAAGGTCATGTTATGGTCGCGCTGTCGAAGACCGGTGCCCTCCCCAAAACATCGGGTTCGATTCCTCCTCACCGGCCACAACCGGTGGGTCCCCCGCCGAACCGGGACAGTTCCAACCCGGGCGACCCTAGCGCCCGGCAGCGGCGGCGGCGGCCGGGCGCCCTCCGGGCGGCCGGCCGCCGTTCCGCTACGACGATCCCGTCCGCGACACCGCCGTGATTCGGTGTTGCGATGCCGGCCGGGAACTTTTCAGGCCGAGACCTTGTCCAGGTCGACCATGTCGGCACGCCCCAACCGCACCGTGGCAGCGGCGACGAGAGCGTCCACGTGTTCGGGGCGGCTCGCGCTGGCGACCGGGGCGACGACGTCGCGCCGGGCCAACAGCCAGGCCAGGGCGATGGTCGACGCTGCCACCCCATGGTCTTCGGCGATGCGTTCCACCGTGGCGAGGACCTTGAGTCCCGTGCGGTTGAGATAGGCGGATGCGCGGCCCGCCCGGACCGAGTCGGTGAGGTCGGCTTTGGAATGGTACTTGCCCGTGAGAAAGCCGTGGGCGAGCGCGAAGTACGGTAACACGGCCAGGCCCTGGGCGTGCGTCACCAGCGCCAGCGCGGATTCGAACGAGACCCGGTTCATCAGGTTGTACGGGGTTTCGACGGCGACGAACCGGGGCAGCCCGTTGGCGGCGAGCACCCTGGCCTCCATCAACCGCTCCGCGGTGAAGTTGGACGCGGCGAGGTGGCGCACCGTGCCGCTGCGGATCAGCGTCTCCATCGCCCCGAGGCTCTCCTCGAGCGGCACGTCGAGGTCGTCGTAGTGGAAGTGCAGCACGTCGATGTGGTCGGTCCCGAGACGTTCGAGGGACGCGTGCACCGCGCCGACGATGCTCCGCGGGGACAGTCCGGGATTGTCCCGGTTGCGGCCGATTTTGGTGGAGATGACCACGTCGTCCCGCAGCCCGCGGGTGCGCATCCAGGAGCCGATGACCACTTCGCTGCGGCCCGCCGCGTAGCTGTCCGCGGTGTCGAGGAAGTTGCCGCCGAGTTCGTAGTGGCGGTCCAGGATGGCCATCGCGGTGTCGCCGTCCGTCGTCCAACCGAAGACGCTGCAACCCAGCGCAAGCGGGTGCACGGTGAGATCGGTGTCGCCGAGGGTGCGCCGGAGGCCGGGGTTCGCCGCGGGAACCGGGGCGCGGACCGGCGCGGCGCGCTGCACCTGCACCGGACTGGTCTGAAGGTCGTCCTGCAAGGCCGTAGGCCGCCCGATGCGCGCGCTCACGGGCCCGGCGGCGGCATCGTGGTCATCGGCCTGGTGGGTTTGGGGGTCAGCCTCATCCGTTCGCACACCGTCTGCTGCCACGCTGACCCTCATGCCCTCAACCACCGTTCTGCCTGCCGGCGCGGTACCGCCTGCCCATGTACGACCGAGAATAACCCGATCCGCGCAAACCGCTGGGGGCGCGCGGCAAGCGTTACCGAAAAGTTCGGGATTTTTGCGCATCCGCTCCGGGCAGGCCATCCTGAACCGGCCGGCAGGAGGCAGGAGTAGTCTTTTCGGCATGTCAGCCTCCCCGCTCTACGACATTCCCCTCACCCTCATCGACGGCACCCCGACCACCTTTGGCCGCTTCGCCGGCAAGACGGTACTGGTGGTCAATGTGGCGTCCAAGTGCGGTTTCACGCCGCAGTACGCCGGGTTGGAGGCGCTGTACCGGCGGTTCGCCGACGACGGCCTGATGGTGGTCGGCCTGCCGTGCAACCAGTTCATGGGCGAGGAACCGGGCAGCGAGAACGACATCGCCCAGTTCTGCGAGCTGAATTTCGGGGTCACGTTCCCGCTGACGGCGAAGGTCGACGTGCGCGGCAAGCACCAGCATCCGCTCTACGCCGAACTGACCAAGTTCCAGAAGGGCATACTGCCCGGCCTGATCAAGTGGAACTTCGAGAAGTTCCTGGTCAACGCCGACGGCGTCGTGATCGATCGGTTCGCCTCTGCCGTTGACCCCGAGTCGAACCAGCTGGTCGCCGCGGTCGAAACGGCGCTGGTGCACGCCACCGCCTGATCCTGCCGTCCTGACTCAGGCGTCCCAGCTGCAGACGCAGAGCTCGTTGCCCTCCGGGTCGGCGAGCACCCACCAGTCCGGTGCGTGCTCATCGGTGAGCAGCACACCGCCGACATCGATGATGTCCTGCACCCGCTCCTCGCAGTCGGCGACGGGCACGTACACGTCCAGGTGGATGCGGTTGCGTTCAGTGCGCTGGATCTCCATGTGCTGGAACCACACCCGCGGGCCGGTCCCGCGAGGATCGAGCAGTTCGCGGTCGTCCGCCGGGCCCGACTCCCGATAGCCCAGGCCGACGCGCCAGAACGGGCGGACGGCGTTCTCATCGCTGCAGTCGATCGCGACGTCGGTGCGGGAGGGCGCCTGCCGGGTCGCTCGAGCGCCCTGCGCGGCGGCCAGCTCCTGGATGCGCAGGGCCAGGCGCAGGTCACGCTCGGTCACGCCGCCCACATCGTGCGAGCTCAACCGGAAACCGACTTCGCCGTAGCCCAGTGCCACGTCCGGGTGGTGGTTCTGCGCGTCGGCGTCGGTCGCGACGGCGTCGACCAGGCGCACCCCGCCGGCGAAATCAGCGGTGCGGTAGGTGGCGTACAGGGTTCCCTCGAGGTGGATGAAGTCTCCCCCGGCGAGCACCGAGGAGGTCTGGGCCGGATTCAGGGTCTGGCGCGTGTCGTCCATCCGACCACTCTTCCGCGCGGCGTGGGCCGGGTCAACCCTGCGGGCGCCCGGGTCTGCCCGCCCGCACAACGCGTTCTCGTCACACTGGGCAATGTGCCCTGTTCGAGGCACATCCGGCGTGCTACCGTCGGGCAGTATGCACCGTCTCGACAAAGTCGACCTCGAGCTCCTCCGGGCCCTGTGCGCCGACCCGCACAGTTCCTACGTCGGCCTGGCGCACACCCTCGGACTCTCGCGAAACACTGTGCAGACCCGGATGAGCCGGCTCGAGGACGCCCGGGTCTTCCTGGACTTCGACCGGCGGATCAGCCTCGCGGCGTTGGGTCACCCGCTGACCGCGTTCATCGAGGTGTACATCGAGCAGAAGCGCACCGCGGAGATCATCACCCGGCTCACCCTGATCCCCGAAATCGTGCAGGCGCACGGCATGAGCGGCGCGGCCGACCTGCTGGTGCGGGTGGCCTGCGCCGACGCGGAAGACCTCTTCCGGGTCGACCGCACCATTCTGGCCTGCGACGGTGTCGAGCGCACCGAAACGTCCCTCGCCATGGGGGAGCTGATTCCCTTCCGGGTCACTCCCCTGATCGAACGCGGGCTGCTGCCCCGCGCCTGACCCTGCGGGCCCGGACGGGCACCGCATCCGCTTCGGACGCAAAAAACCCGCCCTGCCGAAGCAGGACGGGTTTTCCGTCTTACCGACGCACCTGGCGAGAGGTGGTCGGCAGAACTAGCGACTAACCTTCGGCCGGAGCTTCGGGTCCCTCGGATGCGGCGTCACGACCGTGCGTGTCGGCCTCATCGGCGAGGACCGGGGCGAGCGAAAGCTTGCCACGGTCGTCAATCTTGGTGATCTCAACGAGGACCTTCTGGCCCACGCCGAGGACGTCTTCAACGTTCTCCACGCGCTTGCCGCCGGCGAGCT
>NZ_JAODBG010000062.1 GCF_025463825.1 Cryobacterium sp. | reverse complement strand
CGGTGTTCTCGTCGATGGCCGCCTCCAGCGCCGCGGCGTCCCCGTACGGCACGGTGCGGAAGCCGGGCGTGAACGGACCGAAGTCGGCGCGGGCGGACTCGTCGTCCGAGAAGCTGATGATGGTGGTCGTGCGGCCATGGAAGTTGCCACTGGCGACGACGATGTTCGCCTGTCCTGCCGCAACGCCCTTGACCCGGTAGCCCCAGGCGCGGGCAACCTTGATGCCGGACTCGACGGCCTCTGCACCGGTGTTCATCGGCAGCACCATGTCCTTGCCGGCCAGCTTGGCCAGCGCGGTCACGAACGGGCCGAGCTGGTCGTTGTGGAACGCCCGGCTGGTGAGGGTGATCCGGCCCAGCTGGGCACGCGCGGCATCCAGCAGTACCGGGTTGGAATGGCCGAAGTTCACGGCCGAGTACGCGGCCAGGCAGTCGAGGTAGCGCTTGCCGTTGATGTCGGTGACCCAGGCTCCGTCGCCGGAGGCGACGACCACGGCCAGCGGGTGGTAGTTGTGGGCGGCGTGCTCGTTCTCGAGCGCGATCGCCACGCTCTGGTCGGTTCGGCCCACCTGCGCGGTGAGGCTGGACTGCGGCGTCAGGCTGGACTGTGCGGTGTGGCCGGCCCGCTCGGTCAGGGCGCTCATCGGCGCAGCTCCAGGGTGCAGCATTTCACGCCGCCGCCGCCGAGCAGCAGCTCGGACAGATCCACGCCGATCGGGTTGTACCCCCGTTCGCGCAGCTGCCGTTCAAAGTCCTTGGCCCGGGCCGCGATCACGACGTTGTACCCGTCGGAGTAGGAGTTGAGGCCGAGGATGGCGGCGTCCTCCTCGGTGACGATGATGGCGCCGGGGTAGCGCTCCCGCAGAATGGCCAGGCTGGGCTCGTCGAACGCGCTGGGCAGGTAGGCGATAGTGGAATCGTCGAGCACGGCGATGGCGGTGTCGAGGTGGTAGAAACTCGGGTTGACCAGCTTGAGCGTGATCACCGGGCGGTTGAAGATCCCGGAGACCTCCTCGTGGCTGTTCGAGGCGCTGCGGAAGCCGGTGCCGGCCAGGATGACGTTGCCGACCAGCAGGAAGTCGCCCTCACCCTCGTTGATCTCGGCGGGGTCGCGCACGTCGAAGCCGTTCGCGCCGAACCAGTCCATGTACGCCGGGCCCTCCGGCTGTCGCTGCGGATACGTGAAGTTGGCACCGTATGCGATTCCGTCGATGACGAAGCCACCGTTGGCGGCGTAGACCATGTCGGGCAGTCCGTCGATGGGGTCGATCAGCTGTACGTCGAAGCCGAGGCCGACATAGGTGTCGTACAGGGTCTGCCACTGGGCTACGGCCAGGCTCGTGTCCGTCGGCAGCGCCGGGTCCATCCACGGATTGATCCGGTAGACGACGGTGAAAAATTCGGGCTTGCACATCAAGATGGTGCGCGTGATGGGGGTCCGGGTGCGCACGGCGGATGCCGCGGACTCCTCCGGGGTGATGGACGCTAGATCGACTGACACGGGAGCTCCTCTGCTGGCGATCCGCCGGCGGGCGCGAAGCGGAACGCGAATGGGTGGCGGACCAGGTCGCTCTCGTGAGCCCGGCACGATTCGGTGGAGCTGAATCGAACAGAGACGCCGCTTCTAGTGTTCCACAGCACGAATCGACGTTTCCTGCGCAATGACGCAGGGAATACGCGTTGCAACCACGGTTCGCGCAAATTCTCCGCGTACACTGGTCGGATGGACAACCTCGATCGCGGCATCCTCGATCTCCTCCGTCAGAACGCTCGCGCGGGCTACGGTGACATCGGGTCGGTCGTCGGCTTGTCGGCCTCTGCCGTGAAGCGCCGCGTCGACCGGCTTGTCGCCGACGGCGTGATCCGCGGCTTCACCATCCAGGTGGATCCGGCCATCGACGGGATGAGCACCGAGGCGTACGTTGAGCTGTTCTGTCGCGGGACCGTCGCACCCGACGAGCTCCTGCGCATCCTGTCCGGCGTGCCGGAGGTGGTGGATGCCGGCACCGTCACCGGCAGCGCCGACGCGATCGTGCACATCCGCGCCCGCGATATCCCAGGTCTGGAGGCCGCGCTGGAGAAAGTGCGCCTGGCCCCGAACGTCGACCACACCCGCAGCGCGATCGTGCTCACCCGCCTGATCCACCGCGGCCCGGAGTAGCGGCGCCCATGCCCGGCCTGAACCTTGCCGTCGACGCGATGTCGGCGACCCCGCCGTACGAACAGATCCGGATGCAGGTGATCGACGCGGTGCGCTCCGGGGCCCTGATCCCCGGCGACAAGCTGCCCACCGTGCGCCGGCTCGCCGAGGACCTGCGCCTGGCCCCGAACACCGTGGCCCGCAGCTATCGCGCCCTGGAGCAGGACGAGGTGATCGAGACCCGGGGCCGGCTCGGCTCGTTCGTCGCAGCGACCGGGGATGCCCCGCACCGGCAGGTGCAGCTGGCTGCGGTGGCCTACTCCGACCGGGCGAGGTCCTGGGGGGTGGCGCCCGAGGAGGCGCTGGCCATCGTGCGCGCGGCGCTGGGCCTCGGCAGTTGAGCCGACCGGATAACTGACAAGGCCGGTAGAGGGCGCCGGGGTATCAGGCGCCGTTGAGCTCGGCGAGCACGGCGTCCAGCCGGCGCTGCCGGGTCGCATCGGTCTTGGCACCCTCGATTGCGAGCACGTGCCGGCGCTGGTTACTGAACGAGAGCGTGTCGAAGGCTGTTCGCGCGGCCGGGTTCGTCGCCAGCGCGGCACTGAGCACCTCGGGTTCGTCGACGGTGCGCGGCTGGTCGTCCAGCTCGATGGTCACATCCACCTCGTCGCCGCCCGCGACGCCGGCCTTGTCCCGGTTCTCGGCGCTCAGCGCGATCATGTACTTCCCCCGGTACGGCGCCACCGAACTGCGGTAGCTGTGCCCGTTGATCGTGACTGTGATGGCATGCCGCTTGCCCGGACCGAGGCCCGCAACGACCTCGTCGGGCACCGGGATTCCGGTGGCGGTGGCGCCGGATTGCTCGATGACGGTGCGGAAGTCCATAGGGCGAGTATGCCGTCAGCCCCGAGCGGGGCGCAACCGTCAGGTCCGATCTCCTCGTCGTGCTTCAACGAGATGACAGTTGGGGTTCGTTCCGGGCGCGAGAACTGCCCACAAGTGGCTTCTCTCCGGCCGCAACCCTTTCGACTTGCCAGTTGCGGCCCGTTGCGAGTGACCCAATGGGCCGCAACTGGCAACTCACGGACCGCCGGGCGGGCGGGCGCGGGCGGGTCAGGCGGTGCGGTAGTGCTCGGCCAGGCGGGCCAGGCCCTCGTCGAGGGAGACGACCGGTGTCCAGTGCAGGTCGGCGCGCGTGCGGCGCTGGTCGAACCAGTGCGCGGTGGAGAGCTGTTCGGCCAGGAACCGGGTCATCGGCGGTTCGTCGGCGCCGGGGAACACCCGCCAGGCCGCCTCGATGACCGAGCCAGCCGCGCGGGCCACCCCGGCGGGCACGCTCCAGGCCGGCGGGCGCACCCCCGCGGCCGTGCAGATGCCCGCCAGCAGCTCGGCCACCGGCCGGGGCTCACCGTTGGTGAGCACGTAGGCGTTGCCGTGCACGGCATCCACCCGCTCGAGCGCAGCGGTGATCGCGTCGGCGGCGTTGTCGACGTAGGTCGAGTCGATGAGTGCCGCCCCGTGACCGAGCAGCGGCAATCGGCCGGCCCTGGCCCGCACCACGATGCGCTCGGTCAGTTGGGGGTCGCCGGGCCCCCACACCAAGTGCGGCCGCACGGCGACGACCCGCAGCTCGGGAGAATCCGCGGCGAGGGCCAGGAGCTCTGCGGCGGCCTTGGTGCGGGCGTAGTCGCCGCGGGCGTGAACGGGGTCGGCCGGCAACGCGTCGCTGCCGGTGATCGAGGTGCCGGCGTGGGCGACGGAGGGCGACGACACGAACACCAGCCGGGGCACCCCCGCGGCGCGTGCGGCGTCCAGCAGGGTGCGCGTGCCGCCCACGTTCACGGTTTCGAACTCGGCGGGGTCGCCGGCCAGCGAGACCTTGGCGGCCAGGTGCACGATGGCATCGACCCCGGCCACCGCGTCGGTGACGGCGGCCGGATCGGTGATCGACCCGAGTGCATCCGTGACCCCGGCGACGCCGCTCGGCCGGCGCTGGAAACAGCGCACCTCGTGGCCGGCGGCAGCGATGGCGGCCGCCACGGCGCTGCCGAGGAACCCGCTGGCGCCGGTGACGAGCACCTTCATGGCCGGGTCAGCCTGGCGCCGGTGAGGATGCCGTGGGCCCAGCCGGCCAGGCGGGTGCGGTCGATCTTCGAGTTGTGGCGAATGTCGGTGGGCAGGTGCGGAACCACCAGCACCGCCGCGACGGGGTGGCCGGCGACCATCCGCACGTCTTCGGCGAGATCGGGTTCGGCCAGGCCGACCCGGGTGGCGGCGGGAATCGTCTCGACGACCAGGACAACCTGTTGGGTGCCGGCCGCACCGACGCCCACGGCAGCGGCGCGGGCGACCTGGGCCAGCGCCGACACGGCGATCTCGGCGCCGACGGGCGTGACCACGCCGGCGGCGGTGGTGATCACGTGCGGCATCCGGCCCTCGACCCAGAGCCGACCGGCGGCGTCGAGGTGACCGACGTCGCCGGTGCGGTGCCAGCGCTCCCCCGGGGTGACCCCGCGGGTGGCGGCCTGGTCGGTGAGCCAGAGCCTGTCGTAGTGGTCCTTCACGTGCGGGGCGGAGACCACGATCTCCCCGGTCACCCCGGCGGCCTCCGAGAGTTCGCCGACGGCACGGCCGTTCTCGTCGAGGGCGCTGATGCGCACCCTCGTCGTGGCGGCGGCACGGCCCACGCAGACCCCGCCGGGGCCGCGGGCCACGTCGTCGAGGGCGGCCTCACGGATGCCGTCCAGGGTGATGTCGGTCATCAGCAGGCCCTCGGTCATGCCGTAGGGGGTGTGCGCGCTGGCGCCGGGCATCAGGGCCGCGGCCGAGGCGAGCAACGGCTCGGAGACGGGCGCGCCGGCAGAGAGGAAGCTCTTCACGCCGGCGAGCGCGGCGCGGTCGGTCGGACTGAGGGCGCCCTGGGTGCGCACGACGTTGGCCAGGGCGGCCGGCGACAGGAACACCACGGTGGCGTCGATGGCTGAGACAGCGG
>NZ_JAODBG010000087.1 GCF_025463825.1 Cryobacterium sp. | reverse complement strand
GTTCGGCCACTCCGTCATCGCGTTCGCGAGCGCCTCCTCGTCGGTCGGCGCCCACGACAGGTGGACCTGCAGGACCTTCGGCGCCTTCGCCGGGTCCTTGCCCGCCTCCCGCTGCCCGGCGTCGAAGCGCTCGAACAGCCCGGAGATCTTCTCGAGGGGAGCCCCGACGGTGATCAGGCCGTCGACGGCCTTGCCCGCCCGCTTCGCGGTGATCGGACCGGCGGTCGCGACGAGGATCGGCGGCCGCTCGTCCATCGTCCAGAGCCGCGTGGTCTCGAGCTTGTAGAACTTCCCCTCGAACTTCGTGTCCCTGCCCGCGAGGGAGGCCGTGAACAGCTTGTCGATCAGGTCGATCGCCTCGAACATGCGGTTGATCCGCTCGGGCGCCTCCGGCCAGTACCCGCCGACGATGTGCTCGTTCAGCGCCTCACCGGAGCCGAGGCCCAGCCAGTGCCGGCCGGGGTACATCGAGGCGAGCGTCGCGGAGGCCTGCGCCACCATCGCGGGGTGCCAGCGGAAGGTCGGCGCGGTCACACCCGGGCCCATGTCGCCCGTGGTGCGCTCACCGATCGCGGCTAGGACGCTCCACACGAAGGAGGACTCCCCCTGCGCGGGCACCCACGGCTGGAAGTGGTCCGCCGCCATCACGCCGGAGAAGCCGTGCTCCTCCGCGTAGACCGACAGTGCCACCGCCTCGGCGGGGGCGAACTGCTCCAACATGGCCGCGTAACCGATCTGCAATTCCGACATACAGCCATCCTGCCACTCACGTGTGTCGGCGAGGTTTCTCAAGCGCCGGGGCCAAATAGGCTGGAGGCATGCGCATTGCCACCTGGAACGTCAACTCCATCCGTGCCCGCGTCGACCGGGTGGTCGACTGGATGGTGCGGGAGGACATCGACGTGCTCGCGATGCAGGAGATCAAGTGCAAGCCGGAGCAGTTCCCGGCGCAGGTCTTCGAAGACGCCGGTTACGAGCTGGCCATCCACGGCCTCAACCAGTGGAACGGCGTCGCGTTCGCCAGCCGTTCCGAGATGACGGATGTCGCCACCGCGTTTCCCGGGATGCCCGGCTTCCTCAAGGGCGAAGAGGGCCCGGGCCTGCCGCTGGAGGCCCGCGCGCTCGGCGTGACCGTGGACGACATGCGCCTGTGGAGCCTGTACGTGCCCAACGGCCGCTCGCTCGACGACCCGCACTACGTCTACAAGCTCGACTGGCTGACCCGGCTGAAGACCCACGCCGCCGATGAACTGGCCCGTAATCCTCAGCTCGCGATGGCGCTGATGGGCGACTGGAATGTGGCGCCGCTGGACTCCGACGTGGGCGACCCCAGCCTCGTGCCGGGCGTGTCCACCCACATCTCCGGGGCTGAGCGCAGCGCGTTCGAGGCGTTCGAGACGGCCGGGTTCACCGACGTGGTGCGCCCGATCGTGCCCGATGGCTTCACGTACTGGGACTACAAGGCGCTGCGGTTCCCGCGCAACGAGGGCTTGCGCATCGACTTCATCCTCGGCTCCCCGGCTTTCGGCCAGCTGGTCACGGATGCCGGCATCCACCGCAACGAGCGCAAGGGCGACGCCCCGAGCGACCACGTCCCCGTGGTGGTCGACATCACCGGCGACGATGAGGACGACGACCGCCCGATGATCTTCTAGACGGCCGCGGGAGTCACCCATACTGGATGGATGGCTGCTGCACCCGGGACCGACGACCCGTTACTCGAACCCGTCACCGTGTCCATCCGGCGGCGGGTGGACCCCGACCGGTTCGACGAGGCCACTTCGTGGGTGCAGACCGGGATGGACCTCGCCAACGAGTACCCGGGCTTCCTCGGCTCCGGCTGGGTGCGCGCCCACGCGGGTTCCGCCCACTGGCACATGCTCTACAAGTTCGAAGACGCGGCAGCACTGGAGGCCTGGGAGACCTCGATCGCCCGCACCAGCTGGCTGCACGAGGGTGAGGGCCTGGTTCTCGAGTCGCACGTGGTGAAGCGCACCGGCATCGAGGGTTGGTTCGACGATTCCCAGGCGAACGCCGGGCCGACCGCGCTCGTCCAACCGCCGCGCTGGAAGCAGGCCATGGCGATCGGGCTGGGCTTCTTCCCGCTGAACGTGATCTTCACCTACCTGGTCACCGGTGTCGACCCGCACTGGAACGACATTCCCACGGTGCTGCGGATCCTGCTGACGACCTGCGTGATGGCGCCAACGATGACCTACCTCGTGATGCCGTTCATCACCCGCCGGCTGCGGCCGTGGCTGCAGAAGGCGCCGAAGCCCACGGCCTGACGGGCGACCGTGCTCAGGCGAGCAGCGCCGCCACGATCACCAGCGCGGGAATCGCGCCGATGGTGGTGACCAGCACGGTGTCCCGCGCCACGACCACGCCCCGGTCGTAACGGGAGGCGAAGTTGAAGATGTTCTGCGCGGTCGGCAGCGCGCTCACCGTGACCACGGCGAACAGCTCGGTGCCGGCCAGCCCGAACACGAACCGGCCGAACAGGTACGCGATCACGGGCATCAGCACCACCTTGATCAGCGCGGCGGCGGCCACCTGCTTGCGCCCGGTGCCGGCCTGCAGCAGCCGCTGCCCGTGCAGTGACATGCCGAACGACATCAGCACCAGCGGAATCGCGGCGCCGCCGATGATGTCCAGCGGCGCGATCACGGCGTCGGGCACCGGGATGCCCAGGGCCGCCACGACCACGCCGAGCACCGAGGCGATGATCATCGGGTTCCGCAGCGGCTGGGTGAGGATGCTGCGCACCGACACCCGCCCGCGGGTCGAGGCGTCGAGGATGCTCAGGGTGATCGGGGCGAGCACCAGCAGCTGCAGCAGCAGCACCGGCGCCACGTACTGGGCGCTGCCGAGCACGTAGATGGCCACCGGCAGGCCGATGTTGTTCGCGTTCACGTAGGTGGCGCTGGTGGCGCCGAGCACCGTCTCGGGCAGGGGATTCCGGAAGAACAGCCTGGCCAGCACGACATACAGCAGCATGCCGACAATCACGCTGCACAGCACGGTGGCGAGGAATGCGGAGAACAGCACGTGCACATCCGCCTGCGAGAGAACGGTGAAGAGCAGGGCGGGGGTGGCCACGAAGAACGCGATGCGGTTCAGTACCCGACCGGCGCTCTCACCGGCCACTCCTGTGCGCTCGACGACGTAGCCCACCAGGATCACAAACCCGATGATCGAGAACCCGACCAGAACACCACCCATCTTTCGAGCCTAGGGCCACCGCCGGTGCCGGTTTCGCCGGGAGCGGTGGCCCGTGGGCCGGATGCGGTGAGCTAGCGCGCGAGCTCGTCGGCCGGGGAGCCCGAGAGGCCGGATTCGGTCTCGAGCAGGACTTCGTCGACGGTGTGGTGCGCCGTCGGGTTGCGCACGAAGATCGCCGCGGCGATGGCGATCACGATGGCGACGCAGCCGGCCACGATGAAGGCGCTCGAGAGGGCGCCGGTGAAGGCGTCCTGGGCCAGGGCTGTGGTGGTGGCGTCCAACCCGGTGGGAATGATGCCCTGGGCCACGGCTTCCCTGCCGGGGAAACTGGTCGTGCCAAGTCCGCTCATCGTTCCGGCGGAGACGATGGCTGCCAGCACGGTGGTGCCGAGCGCCCCACCCAGCTGCAGGGAGGTGGCCTGCAGGCCGCCGGCGACGCCGGCGAGCTGTACGGGTGCGATGCCGACGATGGCTTCGGCGCCGGAGGTCATCACGAGCCCCACGCCGAGGGCCAGCACGACGAACGGCACGGCCATTGCGATGTATGGCGAGTGGATGCCGATGGTGGTCAGGCCGAAGAGGGCGCCGCCGACCAGCACGAGGCTGAGCGACATGGTGAAACGGGTGCCGAGCTTGCCCACCATTGCCGCGCCGATGGGCGAGGCGATGATGGATACCCCGCTCAGCGGCAGCAGCATCAGTCCGGCCGCGATACCGGCCTCGCCGCGGAAATTGAGGAGGAACAGGGCGAGGAGGAAGATCACCCCGAAGAGTGCGAAGAAGTTGGCCGCGACGGCCAGGGCGCCCACGGTGATGGTGGGGTTCCGGAACAGCGCCATCGGCAGGAGCGGGGCCGCGACCCGGTTCTCCACCAGCACGAAGGCGACGAGCAGGAGCAGGCCGCCGGCCAGGACGCCGTGGGTGAGGGGACTGGTCCAGCCCCACGCCTCGGACTGCACCACGGCCAGGACAACGGCGAACAGCCCGAGAGCCAGGAGCACGACACCCGTGATGTCGAACCGGGCCTTGGTGGTGGCGGCGCTTTCCTTGAGCACCAAGCCACCGAGGATCAGGCCGATCACGGCGATGGGGGCGTTGATGTAGAACACCCATTCCCAGCCGACGGTGCCGACCACGCGCCGCCCACGATGGGCCCGGCGGCGATGGCGACGGATGACGCGCCGCCCCAGATGCCGATGGCCATGCCGAACTTCTCCCGCGGGAAAGTGGCCCGCAGCAGGGCCAGGGTCTGCGGCATCAGCAGTGCAGCGCTCAGGCCCTGCAGCGCCCGGAAGGCGATGACGCCCTCGGTGGTGCCGACCAGGCCGATCGCGACCGAGGTGATCGCGAAGGCCGTGACGCCGATCAGGTACATCTTCTTGCGACCGAACCGGTCACCGAGCTTGCTGCCGAGGATGAGGAAGACCGCAAGCGCGAGCAGGTAGGAGTTGGTGATCCACTGCAGCTCGGTGAACGAGGTGCCGAGGGAATCGGAGATGGCGGGGTTGGCGACGGAGACGACGGTGCCGTCCAGCCCGACCATGAACAGCCCGAAGCAGACGGCGGCCAGGGACAGGCCCGCGTTGCCGCGCACCGATCGCCGGCCGGTGCCCGGGCCGGGGGCCTGGCGGGAGGGGTGGAAGTGGACATGGTGGTGCTCCAAACGGTGTTGCGGGTGGGAACGGGGTCGTGCGTCGGCGCACGGAGGAGACGCTCCGGCGAGGTGGCCGGCGGGTGCGGTTCTTCGGTGCTGACGGGGAGGCTAGCCGGGGCCGGGGGTGCGGGTACCGAGGTGTTTCGGGGTCAGTACGGGCACCAGCCAGTCGCGCACGAAGCTGTCGAGGTCGTTGTCGGAAACCACATCTCCGCGGGCGAGGCCCCGATCCACCAGCACCGAGAGGATCACCCGGCTGGCGAGCGTGGTGTCCACTGCGGAGTCGATCCGGCCCGCATTCTGGAGTTCGTCGAGCGCCGTGCTGACCGCGCGGTCCAGCGGTGCCGCGAGGTGTTCCTCCACGGCCGCCATGATCACGGGGTCCGACCGGCCCGCGGCGTCCAGCGCCAGCACCAGCCGGCCGAATCGTCCCACGGTGATGCTGTGCGCGGCGGCGGCGATCGCCCGCACCGATTCGGTGAGGCTGTCCGCATTCGTGAGCACCGGGATGGCGACCGGGCCCAGCTGCGCGGCGACGGCCACGACCAGGGCGGTCTTGGTGGGCCAGCTCTTGTAGATGGTGGCCTTGGAGGAGTGCGCCCGCGCCGCAACCGCGTCGATGGTCAGAACCGAGTAGCCCACCTCGGCGAGGAGGTCAACGGTCGCCTGCAGAACGGCATCCGCCCGCTCGACGCTGCGTCGACTTCCCTCCCTGACCACATCTGTACTCTACAGTACACTTTGGCTCCAGCGTAAGTCAGGCTCGTCGAGCGGCGCGGATGTCGCCGCGTCAGCGCCAGAACGCGGCGAGGTGCTCGGCACCGGCCCTGCCCGTTTCGTAGCCGGCGCGGGCGGCAGGCGGGCGCAGGGAGAGATCCATCGCATTGGCGCCGAACAGGTGCTCGGAGTCGCTGCCGGGGAAGATGGTCTCCACCCTGCTGCCGTGGGCGCGCAGGTCGGCAATCTGGGTAGCCAAATGCATGCCCCAGCCCACCGGACTCAAGGATCTGCCGCCGAACGGGGACAGCACCAGCACCCGTGCGCAGCCGGCGGCCAGATCCGCATTGTCGGCGTTGGATCGGTAGCCGCCGTCGATGTAGGAGTGGCCACGGCTGCTGTAGGCGAAGCCGCTGGCGCAGCTGGCGGCCACGGCATCCGCAAGGTCGACCCCGCCGTGTCGGTCGAAGACGACCGGTTCGCCGGTGTGGGCGTTCACCGCCGTGATGAGCATCCTCGCCTCCGGCCAGCGCTGGCTGGGCAGCCGGGCGGCGACCATCGCGCGCCACCGCGCCGGTCCGGTGCCGTCCGAGGCCGCAGCCAGCTCGAGCGCCGCCGCGCCCGGTTCCTGCAGGGGTCGGCCGCTGTGGGGGCGCGGCCGAGAGGATGTCGGCCAGCAGTGCGGCCGGGCTGGCGCTCGTGAGCTGGGCCGCGGCGGTCGATCCGGCCGACGTGCCGATGACGAGGTCGGCCTCAGTCGTGTCCAACCCGGCCTCAGACAGGCCGGCGACGACGCCGATCAGCCACGCGTTGCCGGTCGATCCGCCTCCGCCCAGGACCAGCGCTCGGGTGGCGTGGGGAGGAATGGCAGGTGTTGTGTTCATGGGAGTCGCCTTTCTAAGAAGTGCCTGTCAAGCGCTCCCGGCGGCGACTATCTCAGTCGCGTGACCGTGGCCGGCTGGGGAGCGCCCACTGTGGATACTGCGTACATGGGTCTCACCTCCTGCCGGTTGTTCACGATTGCCCGAACGGTAGCACGCCGCCGAAGCGGACCACAACGGGCATCTGCTTCGCCGCGAACCGGCGGCAACCTCTCGCCCGACGAGTACGAGGGCACAACCGCGGGCTGGCAGGCCGTCTTCGACGCGATGGACACGGCGCTCACCGCCAGGTTCTGAGATCCGCATCGCTCTTCCGCCGCGCGGTCCGCTCCCCTACGCTCAAGGCATGCCTCACCTCGATGTGCCGGGCGCGAGCCTGTATTACGAAACCGACGGACACGTCTCGAAGCCGGCGCTGCTGCTGATCCACGCGGGCATCGCCACGCTGCACATGTGGGATCCACAGATCGCGGCGCTGGCGACTGACCACTTCGTCATCCGTTTCGACACCCGTGGCTTCGGCCAGACCAGCACCGACGACGTCGAGTTCTCCAACCGGGCGGATGCCCTGGCCCTGCTCGACCACCTCGGCGTGGCCAGGGCCACGGTGATCGGCTGCTCGCGCGGCGGCACCATCGCCATCGACCTGGCGGTGGAGCGCCCCGACCGGGTGGCCGGGCTCGTCGTCATCGGGTCGGGCCCGAGCGGGTTCCCCGACACCGAGCTGACCGAGGTGGAGGACACCAGGTTCGACGAGATCGACCAGGCCTTCGAGGCCAGGGACTGGCACCGACTGGCCCGGCTCGAGGCGGCGATCTGGGATTTCGGCCCGCTGCGCCGGGAGGACGACCTCGACCCCGAATTCGTCGCCACCGCCTACGCGCTGAACCGGGTGAACGTCATCCACGCGGAGGAGAATCCGGTGTCTCTCCCCCTCGAACCGCCCGCCTACGATCGGGTCGTCGACATCGACGTGCCCACCCTGGTGGCCGTGGGGGAGCACGACATGTCTGAGGTCCTGACGGCCTACGAGTACCTGCTCAGCACCGTGCCCGACGCCGACGGATGCGTCTTCCGCGACACCGCGCACCTGCCGAACGTGGAGCAACCGGCCGTTGTGGAGCGGGTGCTGCTCGGCTGGCTCGCCGACCACAACCTGTAACTCCCGCGAAAGCGGCGGTGTGGCTGCCTCACGAGCCCCGAGGTGACCACCCGACCGCTCTCGCGGATGGTCTGTGGCCAACTCCCTTGGCAGCACCCCCTGAACCAGTACCCTGTGGGAGCCGCACCATTCATCAGGGGGATTGATGTCACCGAGCAGCTCCATTCGCGACTTCGCGCAGTACGCGGGCCGTTTTCTGTGGCCCCGCACCACGGCCGACCTCACCGACACCACACACTGCCCGGCGTGCCGCACCCCGCTGCCGTCACCGGTCTGCCCGTCCTGCTGGCTCGACCTGCGCCATCCGGCCGCGCGTGACCTCCTCACCGCGTCGTCGGACGCCGCCGCCGCCCTCGACAGGCGCGTGCAGCTGATCGGCCAGATCCGCTACGAGGTGGCCACGGCAGAGTCCACCGCTGCCGCTGCCGCGCGGCAGCGCGCCCTCGAACAGGCGGCCGCGCAGGCCGAAGCCGCCGAGCAGAAGGCGGCCGCCGAACGCGCGGCCCGGGCGCGGCGCGCGGCCGAGCAGTCCGCCGCCCTCACGAGAGCCCAGGCGAGCCGGGCCACCACGGCGCTCGCGGCATCAACCC
>NZ_JAODBG010000080.1 GCF_025463825.1 Cryobacterium sp. | reverse complement strand
TTCATCGGCGTGGACGTCTTCTTCGTGATCAGCGGGTTCCTCATCACCGGCCTGATCGTGACCGAGCGGGAGCGCACCGGCCGGTTCTCCCCCGGCGGGTTCTGGCGTCGCCGGGCCCGGCGGCTGCTGCCAGCCCTGGTTCCCCTGGTACTGCTCTGTTGCACCGCCGCCTGGCTGATCGGCGGCGACGTGCTTGTGGGCCTGGGCTGGAAGCTGCTCGGCGCCGGCACCTTCAGCTACAACTGGGTGTCGTTGACCGCCGACACCAGCTATTTCGGCGCCGGCGCCCCCGAGCTGTTCCGCAACCTGTGGTCGCTGGCGGTGGAGGAACAGTTCTACCTGGTGTGGCCGTTGGTGCTGCTACTTCTGCTGCGGCTGCGCCGCCCATGGCTGAGGCTGGCGCTCGTGGCGCTGCTCGCCGCCGCCTCGGCCGGGTGGATGGGCGTGGCGTTCCAGCCCGGCACCGACCCCACCCGGGTGTACTACGGCTCGGACACCCACAGCTTCGGCCTGCTCATCGGCGCCGCCCTGGCCCTTCTGCTGCGGCCCCGGCCGACCCCGGCCGACCCCGGCGTGCTACGCCGTGCCGTGACCGCCGCCCGCCCGTGGTGCGGGGTGGCGGCGCTGGCCGGCCTGCTCGGCGCCGCGGTGTGGCTGCCCGATGATGCCACGCTCACCTACCGCGGCGGCCTGGCCGGGGTGAGCCTCGCCACCGCCGTGGTGATCTGGGCCGGCGTGGCCGACGGCCGGTTCGGGCGGATGCTCGACGTGGCGCCGCTCCGTTACCTCGGCGAACGCTCCTACGGCCTCTACCTCTGGCACTGGCCGCTGCTGGTGCTGCTGCAGCTCGTGGCCCCGTTCGGCCGGGCGCCTGGTGGCCCGGTTGCCACCGGTGCGCTCACTCTGCTGCTCACGCTGGGCATCGCGGCGGCGTCGTACCGCTGGTTGGAGATCCCCATCCGCCGGCTCGGGCTCCGCGCCGGCTGGGCCCGGGTCTGGGCGCCCATCGCCGGCACCGGGCCGCGTATCGGCTCCCGCCGCCTAGCCGCCCTGTCCGTCGTCGTAACCGCGACCGTGACGCTGTCGTTGCTGGCCGGCACCGCCGCATCAGTGCTGCTGGCGCCCACGCTCACCACCGCGCAGGCGGAGGTGCTGCGCGGGCAGCAGGCGTTGGCCCGAGCCGAGAAGGCCGCGGCGGCGCAGGCCGTGCAGGACGCCGCGGCGAAGGCCGCCGGCCTGACCGCGGTGGCGACGCGTGGCTCGAAGATCACCGCGGTGGGCGATTCGGTGATGCTGGCCTCCGCCGCCGAGCTGCAGGCGGAATTCCCCGGCATCACGATTGACGCCGCCGTGTCCCGCGGCATGCGGGCGGCTCCGGAGATCCTGGCCGCGCAACGGGATGCCGGCACCCTCCGTGACATCGTGGTGGTGGGCCTGGGCACCAACGGCGAGATTACCCCGTCCGACCTGGCCGCCATCATGCGGGTGGTCGGCCCGAGCCGGGAACTCATCATGGTGAACGCGTTCGCGGACCGGGACTGGACCCCGGGCGTGAACGCCGAGCTCGCCGACTTCTCGAAGCACCGCAGCCAGGTTGCCCTGGCCGACTGGCACAGCGCCATCGCCCCGCACGTGGACGTCCTCGCGGGCGACGGCATCCACCCCGGCCCGACCGGTGGGGCCATCTATGCCGACGCCGTGGCCGCCGCCCTGGACAGCCTGGCCGACGCCCCGCTGACCCGTGGCCCCGGCGCCGACACGCTCCAGGCTTTCCGCGCCCCGTAGCCGGACCCCGCTCCCCCGCGTGGCCGTTCCCGCCCCGGTACGCCGTCCGTGCCGCTACGTTGGGGTCATGATCCGCACCGTTGCACTCACCTTCATTGCCGTTCTCGCGCTGACCGGCTGTTCCTCGGCTGTCGCTCCCGATCCCCCGGCCTCACCGACCTCGGCGACCAGCGCCACGGCGAGTCCGACCCCGACCGCTACCGCGGCCCCGGCGTCCACCGCCACGGCCTCACCGACGCCGTCCGCCACCACGTCGGAGACCCCGGTGACCGCCCCCGGCTGTGACACCGTTCTGACCGACGACGAGTACGCGTCCCTGGCGGCGGACGGGCTGGTCCTGGCCCCGGACGTCCGGGTCCTGGACGATGTGATGCAGACCCTCATGGACGAGGGGTTCGGCTGTCAGTGGGCCGGCGGCGGCGATGTGAGCGTCTGGTATGCCCAGGCGGACCACGACGAGGCCACGTGGGCCGCCCGGCGCCAAGAGCTGCTCGACGCGGGCTGGACGGAGACGGACACCCCGACCGAGGGCGTCCTGGCGGCGCCGGCCGACCACGACCCCAATTACGTGCCCGTCGTGGTGCACCGCAACGGCGTCACCTACTACGCGAGCTACGACCGCTTCCTGGGCTCCGTGACCGCGTTGCTCGGTTAGAGCCCGTCCGAAACTCGCCCGCGAGTCGTCACCGCACCCCCTGTGGCGGGATGCGCCCGCTCCGGGCGCGGCACACAGAAAGGGCCCGACCGGAGTCGGGCCCTTTCGGGTGCTGCTAGATGAGGCTGGTGCTACTTGGCTTCCTCAACGGGAGCCTCAGCGGCGGGAGCCTCAGCGGCGTCGGCCTCGACGGTCT